>CAYIAA010000009.1:0-4721 GCA_964361405.1 uncultured Candidatus Saccharibacteria bacterium | reverse complement strand
GAGCGTTGGTCTGAAGAACCAAAGGTTCCCAGTTCGATTCTGGGTCCAGGCACCATCACCCGACCCATGTCGGAAATCTCGGAATTTTCCCGCGCGGCGGCTACCGCCGCGTAGAGTGGATGCGCCGTGCCAGAGACTTTCTGGTTTTGGAGTTTCAGGTTCGAGCCGAAGATTTTTTGAAGGGCGGATTTTTTGGCGGGGAGAGAGGGGTCTTTTTGAATTTCCTCTAGCATTTCCGAGTGGTTTATCCACTCGCGCATTGGTTCGAGCCACGCATTGCCGTCTCGCTCCAAGCGAGCGATTTGTTCCTCAATAGTCCGCTTGTCGGACATCAGCGCGCGACGCTTGGAAAGATACGCGTCGCGCTCGATATCCTGCGCGATATAGACGTCCATAAGGCGGTCGAGCTTGCGCTCTATCTCGTGCGCTTGCTCGCGCAAACTATTAACGGCGTTAGCCGTAGCGCGGCCACCTTCGCGCTCGTCGTTTTGCATCCGACGCCTGAAGTCATCTGCCCATTCTTGGGGGAGGACATAAGGCGAGAGGATCTCCGAAAAATCGGCGGTGAGCTGTTCTTCGCGGACATAGGACTGCGAACAGCGAGCCGCCGATTTTTTGGTACAGCGATAGTAGGTGTAGTAATGAGTGTCGCCATTCTTTAGATGTTTCTTTTGCGCTTCGGCGGTGATGCTCATTCCGCATTCACCACAGGACATAAGACCGCAATATATTTTCGGTTCTTTCCCGACAACCTGTGGATGCCCGCGCTCAATCATCACTTTCTGTACCTTGTCGAAAAGCTGTTTGCTCACGATGGGCGTATGTCGCCCCTCGTATATCTCGCCACTGTATTTGAAATGGCCGTAGTAGAAAATGTTGGAGAGTATGAAAGTAGTCTGCTCGTCGTGCATACGTTTGCCGCTTGTAGTGCGAACGCCCTTATCGTAGAGAAACTGCCCGATGTCTTCGTAGCGCGACTGATTCTTGGCGTAAAGCTCAAAAGCGGCGCGGATTATCTTCGACTTCTTCCGATTTAACACAATAGTCTTGGTACGTTGGTCATTCAAATATCCAACCGGAGCGGTGCCGGGGAAGTGGCCCTGCCGCGCTTTGGCTCGCAGGCCTCGCGCTGTGTTCACGCTAAGGTCGCGGATATACTGATTCGCCATACCGAACTCAACGGACATCATCAGCACATTGTCGGCTGGATAATAACCGCGGTCGTGCGTTACGATATGCGTGATAACACTATTCTGCAAAAGCCACTGGATTTGCCCGCCATCCACGGGATTACGCGCGAGGCGGTCTATCTTCCAGCAGACAATCCCTTGTGCCTCGCCCTTCTGTATTCGCGCCATCATATCGTTAAACACGGGACGGCCGGGCTTCTTTGCTGACTGTTTCTCTACGAATACCTCAACGACGTTGAGTTGTTCGCGCTTCGCAAGCGCCTGTAGTTCGGCTAGCTGCGCCTCGATGGAGAGGATCTGCTTATCCTCGACATCGGTACTTTTGCGTGCGTAGAGGAAATATTCCATATTTAAAAGCAGCTAGCGTATTCAGGATAATTCTCTTTCACCACACCTTGCCACCACGCGGTTTCGTGTTTGCCTTTAACATCGCCTTTCCCATAAACTAATAGAACCCGAACTTTCTTGAGTTTTGGGTGTGCAGCAATGATACAGCGATTACCTGAGCCATGCTTAGACTCGTGCGTTTTTGCTACAACGAATTCAGTTTTGTAAATCTTGAATTCATCACAGTGGTAAATTTTCTCGATGTAGTTGTTAATACCTTCAAGAACCTCAATGCGTTTGAACTCTTCTTCAAGAGCCGTTCGTGTTACATCCCACGCCCCCTTATATTTCTTTTTGAAGCTGGCAATAAAATGCCGCTCTGCATATTTCTCAAACTCAACGAAATAAGCATTGCTAGTAGACATGCTCCGGGTCCTCCTGAGTAATGAGCTCGTACGGGATGACTTCGTCCGGAGCACAAAGCTTGTAAGGTAGCTGTTCGTGGGTAAAATTTATAATTTCTTGTGTACGAACATCCTTCCACTTCTCCGTTATTTTACTAATTAACTTCTGCTCGTCAGCACCGATGTGGTTGAGTTTTTTATTGGCAACGCCTTTGCCTAACCCAACCAAAAGCATTTCATTTTTATTCTCAATCGTTATTTTCCCCTCCTGCTCTAATTCATCGAGTGCACGGAAGTAAGGGTCGGCAACTGGCCCAAAAGTTCTATGAATGTACTGCATCCCGCTCATGCTTTCTAGCTTGTTGTAATACCAAGCGAAATCCGAGAGGTAGACGAGCTTCGCAAGTTTCGTTTTCGGCATCTTTCCATCTCGATGAGTAGCTATTGTCTGAAGCACCGCAAGAATCATTTGCTTGAATTTCTCGTAATTAGGTATGGTCGCATTTGCAAGCTCCTCTAGTGAAATTCCGTAAAGCTCCTGAAGCTTTTTTGCCTCAGGCAAGGTAAGTTCCCGCGAGCCGCGCTCAATGGCCATGTACGACTGGCGCGAGAGATCTAGTTTTTCGGCTACTTCTGATTGCGATAGGGAACGCCCAAGACGCAGCGCCTTTATTAGGGGTGCATATTTAGTACTCATATATGAAGTATATATAACATGTGTATAAATTGCAAACACAGGGTGTTGATACTTTTAACATAGCATGAGACAATGGATTTGCGCTGAATTACATGGTCAGCGCATAAGTAAAAATAACATGAACAACGATAATAAAAACGACCACAAGGAAGTCACAATCATCGTGAATGCACGAGAGAAGAAGTGGGACAAAAAGACAATCTCTTTTCAGGAGGTTGTTGAACTTGCGTTTGGCTCGTTCTCTGATGAGGAAAGTATCGAATACACCGTCTCGTACGCGAAAGGAGAAGACCGTAAGGAGGGCACCCTCACGAAAGGAGAGAGCGTCAAGGTGAAGGACGGCATGGTCTTCAATGTCAAGCGAACAGACCGCTCATAACTCAGATATTCAGAGGCTCCTAGACGAGGGATACTCTGTCTCCTTGGAAAGGAACTGTATCGTCGTCAAAGATGTTCCCTACCTCGACTCGGCAGGTAACGCCATGGAAGATGGTGTGCTTGTCGATGCATATCCGCAGAGCGATCACACGTTCCACTTCAGCGCCACTCCGTACAAGACTGATGGAAAGACGCTTCACGTCGCTAACCCAGTGCAGGAGTGGAATGGCTTTATCGTTTCCGCCCGCCTGTCACTGAAGAAAATCATTGACGGCCAAAAGGTCGACTATACCGATTATTACGACAAGGTAACGTACTACATTGACGTTTTATCGGCACATGCGAAGAGTAAGAATCCGGACGTTAATGCTCGGAAACATCGACCCATCGATACATCCAGCCAGCCGGACACCCCCTTCAATTATCAAGACAGTAATTCCAGTCGCGCTGGGATTAATCACATCAGCAAGAAGCTCGAAGGACAGAAAATCGCAATTATAGGGGTCGGCGGCACAGGCGCGTACGTGCTTGACCTTGTCGCCAAGACTCCTGTTGATGAAATTCACATCTATGACGGCGATACATTTCATACACATAATGCTTTCCGTGTTCCGGGAGCAGCAAGCAAGGAGGTACTCGATGCACCTATCAAAAAGGTCGTTTACTTCCGCGATATCTACGCACAGATGCGGAAGCGTATACTCCCGCATGATTATCCCGTTACCGCTGCCGTTATTTCTTCCGAATTCGGGAATTTCAATTTCGTCTTCGTTTGTATGGACCCTACCGAGGACAAGGAGGGAATCATTTTACAGCTTGCAGAACAAAAGATTCCGTTCGTGGACTGCGGGATGGGAATTGAAGACGTAGAAGCCTCGTTATACGGGACGCTTCGGGTGACCACCGTTACGCCCGCTAAAGCAGATCATATACAGAAACGCATTCCTCGCACAAGGAATGAGGCCGATATCTACGGCTCGAATATACAAATCGCCGAGCTAAATGCCCTGACGGCTGCGCTCGCTGTTGTAAGATGGAAGAAGTTGACTGGCTTTTACCATGACCATCTTGGTGAACACCACTCAACTTACATGGTAAATACAAATAGTCTTACCAACGATGAAACAATTAAGGCATGAGTTCGTAAAAAACGTCCCTGACTCGCTTGAAGCGGGCGTTCTTTATGTTTCTCTCGAATACGCAACCGTAGTTCACTCATGCTGTTGTGGTTGTGGTAGCGAGGTAGTGACCCCGCTTTCACCGACCGACTGGCAACTTACGTTCGATGGGAAAACTGTGTCACTATATCCCTCAATCGGTAACTGGAGTCTGCCGTGCCAATCGCATTACTGGATTACAAAAAACACCGTGGAGTGGGCACCGAAATGGAGTCGAGAGAAAATCGAGCGCGGCAGAAAGGATGAAAGACGGGACAAGGAACGATTCTACGGAAAGAAAAATCGGCGGTCGATATTCGATTTCTTGAAGCCGTAATCCTTTATAGGGAGCTTCGCTGGTTTCAGACCCGCCAGCGAAGGGGCTGGTGCGCGCACGGGAGGGTGGGGCAAGCACACTAGGATTGGGCTACTGGATTTCCCCTCTCTCCCCGCCAAAAATTCCGCTTCTCTTTCTTCAAAAAATCTTCGGGCTTGTATTTGTATTCTCGAACCAAAGTCTCTGGCACGGCGCATCCACTCTACGCGGCGGTAGCCGCCGCGCGGGAAA
>CAYIAA010000008.1:0-8596 GCA_964361405.1 uncultured Candidatus Saccharibacteria bacterium | reverse complement strand
GGTAGCTATGTCGGGAATGGATAACCTCTGAAAGCATCTAAGAGGGAAGCCAACTCCAAGATGAGTAATCGTTGAGACCCCTAGGAGATTACTAGGTTGATAGGCTCTAGGTGTACGTCCCGTAAGGGATTGAGCCGAGGAGTACTAATACGTCGACTTTCCTATTAGGAAATCTGCCACATCACGCTTCTTTCTTTCTACCCCATTACTTCCTTCTTGAGACAAAAAAAATTGCACCTGCATACTGATCGTGGTGGCTTGACGCGGTGGAAACACCTCTTTCCATTCCGAACAGAGCCGTTAAGCACCGTAGTGCCGATGATACTCCATGAAGGGGGAAAGTAGGTAGCTGCCACGTTCAGTGGGCGGGTGTGAGAAAGATGGACTCCAGTTTTCCAAATTTTGGATGCTCGGAGTGCGTTTTTTTGCTATGATGGTAAGGATTTATGGTGAGTTGGCGGCTCGAACGGCAAGCAATGTATGTCCTTGGAGTCGTCGCTTTTATTGCGACGCTTCTTTTTTTCTATCTACTTTTTTCAGCACCGGCGCCGAGCTGTATTGACGAGAAACAAAATCAAGGAGAGCTTGGAGTGGACTGCGGAGGGAGTTGCAGTGCCGTGTGCCGAAGCGAAGTTGCCGAGATGATTCCACTTTGGGCGCAGGCACTCCCCTTGGGCGGTGGATTTTATGATTTAGTCGCATTTGTCGAGAACCCGAATCCGTATTTTAGCGCACCTCGGGTTGAGTACCACTTTGAAGTTTTTGATGTTGAAAACCATCTACTACTGGAGCGTCGTGGCACTACGTTTGCGCGTCAAAATGAACGGTTTCTCATTCTCGAAGCACGCCTTCCGATATCGTCTCCTCCGCGACAAGTCTTTGTAGAACTCTCGGTGCCGGGGTGGGAGCGCCACCCTAATCGTGAGCAACCTCCTCTCACCGTGAAGAACGAACAGCTAACACTTGATTTTAAACCACGTCTTTCAGCTTCTATTGTTTCTGATGCGCTTTTTGATCTCCAGGACGTAGTTGCACAAGCTGTTATTTATACATCCGAGGACAACGCCATCGCGGTGAGTGAAACGGTTGTTTCTTCTCTTCGTCCGGGCGAAACGCGGGATATTTTCTTTACGTGGCCCGAGCCGTTTAAAGAAGCACCCCAGATTTGCACTACACCTCTTGACGTGGTGCTTCTCTTTGATCGATCCGGCAGTATGAATGATGATACGGCAAATCTGCCGCAACCGATCACTGACGCAAAAGAAGCCGCGACTAATTTTATCGACCAACTTGGTTCAAATGATGGAGTTTCTCTTATTTCTTTTGGAACGAATGCGACGTACCCCATTGATCAGACACTTACCACAGACCATGATCGTGTTCGTAACGCGATCTCATCGATTGCCGTTACACCGGAAGAAGAGTCCGGTTTTACCAACATCGGCGATGCTCTCATGCGCACCCGGGAAGAATTTAAGTCGTCGCGGCATAACCTAAAGTCCAAAAAGGTCTCCATTCTCTTGACTGACGGACGTGCGACATTCCCCAACACTCTGGAAGGGGAAAAAGCCGCAGCACTCGAGGCCGAGAATTCTCGGGCGGAAAATATTGAGTTTTTTGCAATCGGACTCAGCGGCGGGGTGAATGAACCGTTCTTGAAAACAGTCATTGCTTCAAAGCCCGAGAATTATTATCACTCGGTAACCACTGAAGAACTTTCGGGAATCTATACAAAGGTTGCGCGGAGTATTTGCCCGGAAAAGACATATCTTACGAAAATATTCATTCGTGTTTCCGATGTCATTCATTAGGCAGATGGACTGGGTGCTTTTCGGCGCCACTCTCCCGCTCCTTTTTGCGGGCCTCATCACGATGTATTCGTTCGTTGGTGAGAACTACTTTTTTGAACGCCAAGTGCTTTGGATAGCGATTTCACTCGCCGTTTTTTTTGCGTTGAGTACCGCGGACTATCGGTTTTTGCGTCGAGGCGGAGTTTTGGTGATGTTCTATCTTGCCGGTCTTCTCTCACTTGTTTTGCTCGCCATTTTTGGAGAGTTGGTACGAGGATCACAGAGTTGGTTTACTCTTGGCGCATTCTCGATTCAACCGGCTGATTTCATGAAGGTCCTCCTCATTATCATCTTGGCGAAATACTTCTCGCGCCGCCATATCGAGATTGCTCACGTACGTCACATTCTCGTCTCCGGTCTCTACACGCTCATCCCATTTCTCCTTATTCTTGTCCAACCGGATTTCGGTTCTGCGGTCATCATTTTTTTAATCTGGCTCGGCATGATTATGATTTCCGGAGTTTCTAAGCGCCATCTTTTTCTCGTTATGTTACTCGCGGCCGCGACGTTCGGACTTCTCTGGGGTTTTGGGTTTACCGAAAACCAGCGGGCGCGGATTGTGAGTTTTCTTAATCCGCTTGCCGATATACGAGGTGCGGGATATAACGCATTTCAATCGACGATAGCCGTTGGATCCGGTGAAGTGTTTGGTCGCGGTGTCGGTTTCGGCACGCAGTCTCGCCTATCCTTCCTTCCTGAATATGAAACTGATTTTATTTTCGCGGCTTTTGCGGAAGAGTGGGGATTTGTCGGGGTTATGATAGTACTTTCTCTCTACGGCGTAATTCTCTGGAGGATTCTCGCGAACGCGTTTGTGGGGGATACTAACCTCGAAACGCTTTTTGGTATTGGACTCTCAATTTTTTTTGTGAGTCATATTGTAATTCATATTGGCATGAATGTAGGGTTGCTTCCTGTAACCGGGCTCACGCTTCCTTTGATGAGTTACGGTGGCTCACACCTCTTGTCCGAGTTTGCGGGTCTTGGGATTTTGATGGGTATGCGGAGGCACGCGCGGAGCACACACCGCTCTCTTCTTACTCGAGAGTTTGTCGGTCTTTAGTTTTCGCGATAGAGTACAGTCGTTTCGGCAAGCATGCGCTCGAGTGTGAAATGTACTTTCATTCTGTCCCGAAGGGATTCTCCGAGTCGGCGGCATCTCCCTGGATTTCTCACGAGGATGATGAGAGCGCGAACGAGTGCATCTACGCTACGCGGTTCTACGACAATTCCTGTTTGATTGTGCACGATGAGTTCGCGTACGCCACCGACGTCGCTCGCAATCGTTCCCAGTCCCGCCGCCACTGCCTCGAGGAGGGAATAAGGGAACCCCTCTTTCACTGACGGCAAGAGGAATATATCAAATGCGGTGAGGTAGTGAGAGGCATCTTTAAGGAAACCAACGAGGAAAACATGGTTTTCAAGCGAAAACTCATGAATAAGTTTTTCGAGTGCGTCACGCTCTTCACCTTCGCCGATAATGATCATGGAAAATTGCTCTTCTCCTTTACGTCGCAGTTGTGCCGCCGCTTCCACCGCATAGCGGAGGCCTTTATTCGGGTGGAGTTCTGCGAGTATTCCAATCCACACGCCTTCTTTTTTGGCTCCAGTTTTTTCCTCCAACGATTCACGTGCTTGGATTCGTTCAAGAAATTTGACGGAGTCGATGCCGTTATAAATTACCCGGACACGCCTCGGGACGATTCCCAGGATACCAATTTGTTTCCTTGTCTTCTTGGAGACGGTTATGACATGGTGACAGAGATAGACCGTAATCATATGTAGGGCCTTAATCAAGATGCGTGAAATAAGAGGCCGGTCTTCGGTGTGAGCCCAACCGTGGGCGGTAAAAATAATAGCCGGAACCCGAAGGATTCTCCCGGCGAGACTCCCGAGTATGCCCACCTTCGAACTATTTAAGTGGATGATATCGGGACATTCGTGCCGTATAAGACGATAGAGTTCGAGAAAAGCCGAGAAATCTCCCATTCCCATGTCACGCTCGAGAGAATGGAGTTCTAGCACTCGGATTCCTTGAGAATAGAGTCGTTCACGGAGAAGTCCACCGCCTCCGAGTGCTACACTAACTTCGTAACGATCGGCAGGCAGGTGTGTTGCGAGGTCATAGACATAACGCTGTGCGCCACCCCAATTTGACTTGGTTATTACGTATAGAATTTTCTTTTTCTTCTCCATGAGTCGTATTTTGTTTTGTGGTTGCCACATAATAACACCTAAGTTCCTTAGAGGTGACCGGTCTTTATTGCAGTTCGCCTTCGAAGACCCTAGGAACAATCTCAAGGGGATGAGAAGGCGAGTTGTGCTTTGCGTCGGCGGAGGCCGACACTTCTGCAAAAAACTGCCCCCTGGTTCGCACCACAAAGTGCGAGGCAGTTTATCAGCTGGCCGCTCTGGTGTATAGTTCGGGTGCTTATTACTCTGGCAAACATTATGGGTATACAAAACAAACGGGATTCAGTGCTGTTTCTCTTAGGAGACCTGATACTTCTCACTGTTTCACTTTGGATCGCGCTTGCAATCCGCTACTTTGAATTGCCTTCACGCGAGGCGCTTGTTACTCATGCGTCGCCATTCGGTATCGTCATCGGGATTTGGGTATTTGTCTTTTTCATATTTGATCTCTACAAAACGCAGACCTCGATTATGCGCCGTGAATTACCCTCCCGTGTGGTGCGTGCACAAGCGGTGAATACCATCCTCGCGATATTCTTTTTCTACTTCGTCCCGTATTTTAACATCACACCGAAAACAAATCTTTTCATCTACCTTTTCGTATCTTCAGCCCTTATTCTTTCGTGGAGACTTTTATTTGAACTTGTTGTCCATGTCGGGAAAAAAGGGAAGGCGGTTATCGTTGGAAATGGTGATGAGGTGGCACAGCTCGTTCATGAAATTAACCACAACGAGCGGTATCGTATGCACGTGGTGGTTATACCGTCCTCGAGTCCCATAGAAGTTTTTGAGATTGTGAGGCGGGAAGGTGCCGACACGGTTATCGTCAACCTCCGGAAGGAAGGATCGGGGGATTTTGCCGCAAAACTCTACGACCTTCTCTTTCTCCGGACGCGTTTCATAGAACTCCACACTCTTTATGAGGAGATTTTTGAACGGGTGCCGCTCTCTCTCCTTGAGGACAACTGGTTTCTTGAAAATATATCAACGCACCCGAAACGTCTCTATGACGGGGTGAAACGATTAATGGACATTGTGATTGGGGCAGTGCTCGGCATGGTCTCGCTTCTTTTCTACCCCATAGTCATTGCCGCGATTAAGCTCGAGAGCAAAGGTAGTGCATTCACACTCCAGCATCGCATCGGTGAAGGTCACAGGGATATTACACTTCTCAAGTTTAGAACGATGGCGCGTGACGATGGGGGACACTGGGGAAAGGGAGAACCAAACGAAGTAACGCGCGTTGGAAATTTTCTTAGAAGATCGAGAATTGATGAATTGCCCCAGCTCTGGAATGTGATCCGCGGAGATGTTTCGCTTATTGGTCCGCGCCCCGAGTTTCCGGAGGCAGTCCGATTTTATCATGCCCACATTCCATACTACGGTATCAGACACTTAATAAAACCCGGACTCTCCGGTTGGGCACAGATTTATCACAAAGAAGCTCCTCACCACGGCACCGACATTGCACAGACGAAGATTAAACTTTCCTACGATCTTTATTATCTTAAGAATAGAAGTATACTCACGGACCTCATCATTGCGCTCAAAACCCTGAGGATACTTTTCTCGCGGAGTGGTGTGTAGTGGAGAGGTGCCGGGATTGCGAAAAATTAAAAAGCGGATATAATCGTCGTTATGACTGGAACGAACCGAGTGAGATTTGTGGCGATTCTTTTTCTTATCGTCGGCCTCACTATCGGATATTTTAACTATTACTCCGACACAGTGTCGGAAGACTCGGCCTTTTTCTTTCCGTTTAAACTTGGGCTCGACCTTGCCGGTGGGACGCATTTGGTTTACCGCGGAGATCTTTCGGCCATCGACTCGGGTGAACGTGGTGCGTCTATGGATGCTCTTCGCGACGTCATCGAGCGGAGAATCAATATTTTCGGTGTCTCGGAGCCGCTGATTCAGGTGGAATCGAGCGGCCGCGGTGATGACACGGAAGGACGTCTCATTGTCGAGCTTCCCGGCATTACCGATATCGACCAGGCCGTAGCCTTAATTGGCGCGACACCGGTGCTTGAGTTTCGCACTGAACGTGAAGGAACCACTCCCGAAAGTATTAACGACCGTATCACCCAATTTGAAAACGGAATAGGGGGGCCGGTTACCGTGGATGAATTCTACGTACCGACCGCTCTCACGGGGCGATTTCTCGAGCGAGCTCAACTTGACTTTGACCCTCTCTCTGGAGAGCCGGGAGTGTCGCTTGTTTTTAACAGTGAGGGCGCCAAGCTTTTTGAAAAAATTACCGAGGCTAATATCGGAAAAACCGTAGCCATCGTTCTTGATGGATCCATCATTTCGGCTCCTGTCGTACGAGAGGCAATACGCGAAGGGAAGGCACAGATTACCGGCATGTTTACTGCAGAAGACGCGAAAGTTTTGGTTGGGCGCTTGAATGCCGGAGCGCTCCCCATACCGATAGAACTTTTAGGAAGCCAAACAGTCGGGGCATCTCTTGGCGCTGGGGCGGTCAAGGGTGGCGTACGCGCGGGACTCATCGGTTTTGCCTTGGTCGCGGCATTCCTCGTGTTATGGTACCGCGTCCCCGGATTTGTGGCGATTATCGCGCTCTCAATCTATACAATGATAGTTCTCGCTATCTTTAAACTTCTCCCGGTGACACTTACTGCCGCTGGCATTGCCGGATTTATTCTCTCTATTGGCATGGCCGTTGACGCAAACATTCTTATTTTTGAACGCATGAAGGAAGAACTTTCGCGCGGGCGCACTTTGGAAGAGGCTATGCGCGAAGGGTTTGCACGCGCGTGGCCTTCTATCAGAGATTCGAACGTATCAAGTATGATTACTGCGCTTGTTCTCTTTACGATGAGTTCAAGCTTGGTGAAAGGATTTGCGCTTACCTTCGGCATCGGTGTTCTTGTCTCTATGTTTACCGCGATAACGGTCACTAGGACTTTCTTGTATTCGCTCGGTATGGCTGGAGGAGGGTCGAAAATCGCATTTCTCTTTGGGTCCGGTATTCGCTAGTACCATATATGTTTATCGTTCGACACAAAAATATTTTTCTTGGAATCGGTCTTTTTTTGACTCTCGTCTCACTTGGGGCAATAGTCCGCCCCGGTCTCGATCTCGGTATCGATTTTTCTGGCGGGACGCTTATCGAATTTTCATATCAGGCGGGATTCCAGCCGAGTGTGGAAAATCTTCGAGAGACGCTCGCCGAAGCGGGATTTGAGCGGGTGATTGTACAGCCGACAGGAGAAAATGGCATTCTGCTCCGGCTCCCGCACATCAGTGATGCTGATCGCCAAAAAATCTCTACTGCTCTTTCAAACGCTTCGTCTGGTTCTGTAACGCTCGAAAATCTGACGTCCATTGGACCGGTTATCGGAAGTGAATTGAAGCGTAAATCCATCTACGCAATTACTGGTGTTATTCTTCTCATCGTTCTCTACATTACATATGCGTTTCGCAAGGTTTCGCAGCCGGTTATGTCATGGAAGTACGGACTCATCGCTGTTGTCACCCTTCTTCACGACGTGATTGTTCCGAGCGGTTTTTATGTTCTTTACAGCTCCCTTACCGGTGCGGAAGTTGATCTCCTCTTTGTCACTGCACTCATGGCGGTGTTGGGTTTTTCGGTGCATGACACTATTATTGTTTTTGACCGTATACGCGAGAATCTTGCAAAAAACGTCGGCAGGGATTCGTTTCCAGAAATCGTGGGGAAGAGTTTACGGGAAACTTTCACCCGATCGGTTACGACTTCGTTTACGGTCGTCCTGACCCTCCTCGCCCTCATTTTCTTCGGTGGCCCCCAGACGGTTCATTTCAGCGTTCTTCTCCTCGTTGGTATCATTGCCGGCACGTATTCATCGCTGTGTATCGCGAGCCCCCTCCTCATCTTTATGGAGGCTCGACAGCGCCGCTCAAGCCCCCGGAGGTCCTAAAGCCTTCCCGGGCCTCTAAGTCCGTCCCATGGACCCGGGCTCTTGACGTGGAGAGGGGCGCGGGTATACTTGAGACGTCCCTTCTAAGAGGAGACAAGGTTATGAACTACAAGACAATAGACAGTCCCTTGAGAACCGAATATCACAACATGCAATCTGGAATTGAATTAACCAGCACAGTATTTTTTCTTTTGTTTCGTTCTATTACAAATTGCAAGCAATTTTGAATTCGATCCGCGCAAGCGGGTTTAGGATTCCGTTCTCGACCACTTTTGTTCTACTAGCAATAGTAAACAACCGGCCAAGGATTAATTGCTTCGCATTAATGAGAGTTTGATCCTAGCTCAGGGTGAACGCTGGCGGCGTGGATAAGGCATGCAAGTCGAACGGTTCTTCGTTGTGTAGCAATACATAAAGAAGGGTAGTGGCAGACGAGGTAGTAACACGTGGGTACGTCCCTCTAAGACACGAATAATTCCGCGAAAGCGGAACTAATACGTGATAGTCCCTTCGGGGTAAAGTCGCAAGACGCTTAGAGATCGGCCTGCGGGGTATCAGCTAGTTGGTAGGGTAACGGCCTACCAAGGCTATGACGCCTAGGGGAGGTGAGAGCCTGACCCCCACCGATGG
>CAYIAA010000007.1:0-41112 GCA_964361405.1 uncultured Candidatus Saccharibacteria bacterium | reverse complement strand
ACGGTTATGAGACCGGACAAGCCGCGACCCAGCTAAACAACTAACGTATATAGCAACGTGCGTTACTTTTATCCGATACATTTTGTTGTAACCACAAATGGAAACATCGTACACAAACTCAAAGTTTGTGTTTAAGGTTCTGTCTATCGGAGCCGTTCTTTTTATAAGTTATGCAGCGAGCCTTTTTGTCCAATCCGTTGTAAATGACCGTATTACGTATCAAATGGAAGCCCTTGAGACTCAATCAGGCAATACCTCCCAGATTCTTATACACGAAAAGCTCCCAGGTTTTGATGAAAATGGAGTAAGTGTATATCGCCTTCTCGACCGAGTGTTAAAATATGCGATTTTATTCATATCACTCACATTTCTCGCTTTCTTTCTTACGGAAGTTATTTATAAGTTAAAACTTCATCCTATACAGTATCTACTTATAGGACTCGGGCTGGCTGAATTTTATCTTTTGCTCCTTGCTCTTATGGAACATATAGGATTCTTATGGGCGTATACAATTGCTGCGGCTATGACCATTTTACTCATTTCTTTCTACAGTCGCTTCGTCTTGAAAACTCAAAAGGGCGGTGTTTTGGTAGCGGTCTTCTTAACCGCTATTTATTCGTATCTTCTTGTTATACTTAATCTTGAGACGTATGCCCTTTTGTCCGGCGCGCTCCTTCTTTTTATTGTTCTTTCTCTTGTTATGTTTATTACGAGAAATCTCGACTGGCATGACGCTTTTGGTTATGTGACAAAACTGGAATAAAGTGACTGACTGAAAAATATCAAAGGCGGCTTTTGATATTTCTTATTAATAGTTTTTTGGAAGTGTGGAATAGTTTTGAGCAATGCTAGAGTTATCCACAACCAAGTTTTGCAGAGATGTCATACGGTGCTAGTATTTAGTCAGCTAGTACCCATTTTTAAAGAGTCCGACCACGAGTCGGCACAAGAGCGGAGAGAGGTCAGATTATCCCACCCAAACCAAAACTTCAGGTAATCCTGATCCCACCCCACTCGAACAACCCCAGTCTTCGGACAGGGGTTTTTTTAATTTTATCTATCTTCGGTTGGGGCCTTTGCTATAATGAAAAACACAATGGAGCTTCGCCATCGTGATACGGCAAGAATTGACGAGTCTCGTCTCAAACAAATCGGATCGGGACTTATACCCTATCTTCGTCACCTGGGGGAATTGGCGCAAGAATCCGAATACACTGCCCATGAATCCTCTATTTTCCTTCCTTTTGACGGCGATGTCCTATCCTCTGTGGACACTCTCGCGCGTTCACTCGGCGGGAAAGGGCTACGATCCATTGTTGTTGTTGGTATTGGTGGCTCTTCTATGGGCACCCGCGCGATCTATGACGCGCGGCTGGGGTACTTCGATGCGATTGAGCGCGAGCGTTCCCCGAAAATGTTTTTCCTCGAAGACGCCAACCCGGTATTTCTCGACCGAGTCCTTTCTATGCTCCTCGGAGCGAAGTCACCCGAGGAGTTTCTGGTGAATGTTATCAGTGAGTCGGGGAAGACTTTGGAAACTGCCGCCAATGTCGGAGCGCTTCTCTCACAACTTGAAAAACGTTTTGGTGGGGCAGCCCGCGAACGACTTGTGGTGACGACGAAGGGCGGTTCATCGCTTGAAGGGGAAGCGATGAAGCGCGGTATCAGTGTACTCGTCGTGCCACAAAGGGTCGGCGGACGCTTTTCCGTTTTTTCTCCCGTGGGACTTTTCCCCCTTGCTCTCGCAGGTCTTGATATCAAAGGACTCCGAACTGGCGCGCAAGAAATGCGTGATCGGTGTCTCTCCAAAGATTTTTTGACTAACCCCGCGGCAGTTTCTGCGGCACTCCGTTTTCTCCACTACCAAGAGGGGAAACTCACGAACGTGAACTTCTTTTTTGATCCAGAGCTTGAGTCGCTCGGAGGCTGGCTTACCCAGCTCATCGCCGAGAGTGTTGGAAAGGAGCGTGACATCGATGGAAAAGAAATCCGTGGGGGGATTACGCCAATTACATCAATTGGATCACGCGATCTCCATTCGCTCGGACAACTCTATTTCGGCGGCCCGCGGGATAAATTTACCGCATTTGTGAAAAGTACGGGCGGAAGTTCAAATGCGGAAAGTGAAGGAACGATATCGAGTGACGCATTCACCTTTCTGCCCGAGCTCTCCGGAAAGACGGTTGCTGGTGTAAAGGAGGCACTTTTCCAAGGTGCTCGGACTGCTTACCGAAGTGTTGGCCTTCCATATATGGACATTGAACTCGGTGGAACGGATGAGTCGTCACTCGGCGCATTCATGCAGTTTGCAATGATCGAGGTGATGTGTCTTGCTTACCTTATGCGTGTGAATGCTTTTGACCAACCGGCAGTTGAGCTCTATAAGGAAGAAGCGAGGAAGGCGCTAGGACTCTGAAATATATCCGAAATCTGCCTTGCATGTCTTGTAAATTTGCGCGGAGACAGGTTTTTCGTGTATACTAAAAAAGTATTTAGTTACTCACTTTAAACTTTAAACAATACTCTTTATGGACGACCAATCATTCTCTTACGACAAGCGAAAAGCATTTAAAATCCTCGGAGCTTTTCTCGTTATTCTCTCTTTTCTTGCGGCGGCTAAGCTCGCGAGCGAGATTAAGAGTTATGGCTTCATCGGCACTGACGCCCGACTCGATACGATTACGGTTTCCGGCGAAGGAGAAACGTTCGCTATTCCCGACATCGCCGAATTTTCTTTCTCGGTTCACAAGGAAGCAAAAACGGTGCCCGACGCGCAGAGTCAGTCGGCCGAAGCGATCAACGCCATTACTTCGTATCTCCGCGAAGGTGGAATTGAAGAGCGTGATATTAAAACCGTTTCCTACAGCGTGAATCCGCGGTATGAATATCCGGAGATTCGCTGTATCACCTATCCGTGTCCCCAGCCCGGCACTCGCGAGCTCGCTTCGTACGAAGTGTATCAATCCATACAGGTGAAAGTTCGGGACACCGATAAGGCAGGTGAATTCCTTTCAGGAGTAGGCGAGCGCGGAGCGACGGATGTCTCAGGCATTACTTTCTCCATTGACGACGACGAGGCCCTGCAGGAAGAAGCCCGGAATATGGCCATCAAGGATGCGAGAGAAAAAGCAGCCAAGCTCTCTAAAGAGCTCGACGTGAGACTCGTGCGAGTTGTCTCTTTCAATGAATCAGGGAACTTCCCGATCTACGATAGCTATGCTTTCGGGAAGGGTGGTATCGCCTCTCCGGCGAGTGTTGTGCCTGACATTCCGGTAGGGGAGAATAAGATCATCTCAAACGTCACCATTACCTACCAGATCAAATAAGCGCTTAGTGGAGTGTGTTTGACAATTTAGGTGGGCGGGTATAGGCTTCTCACCACAGCCCACCCGGGCGGTTTTTACTAACGAGGAGAAACATTTTACCGCTAATACAGATATGCAGATCGGGAACTACTTACGTGAGACACGTGCAGAACTAAAACATGTCTCATGGCCAACGCGGCGGGAGACAGCCGTATATACAGGGCTTGTCATCGGAATCTCGCTTCTTGTTGCCACCTTCCTCGGCTTTTTTGATGTTGTTTTCGACTACCTGCTTCGATTCTCGATTCTTAATCGCTAGCGATATGGCTGAAGCAATTGAAACACAGAGAGTGGAGGTGAAGCCGGAGCGCCATTGGTACGCGATTCACACGTATTCCGGCTACGAGAATGCCGTGGCGCGTAATCTTCGCCAGCGCGTGGAGTCGCTCGGCATGGAAAACAAGATTTTTAACGTCTTGGTTCCCACCGAGAAGAAAATTAAGATCAAGGGAGGCAAGCGAGTAACGGCGGAGGAAAAAATCTATCAGGGATACGTCTTGGTTGAGATGGTCTATGACCCCGAGAGCTGGTACGTCGTCCGTAATACGCCGCGCGTGACCGGATTCGTAGGGGCTGGTGTAGTACCAGTGCCGCTTGAGAGGACAGAAGTTGAAGGCTTGTTTAAGAAGATGGGATCGGATACCGTAAAGCACAAAATCGAGCTCTCACTCGGTGAGGCGGTGCGGATTATCGACGGACCATTCAAGGATTTCGAAGGGAAGGTTGGAGAGATTGACGAGGAGCGGGGAAAGGTGAAGGTGTATGTTTCCATGTTCGGACGCGAAACCCCAGTTGAGATAGATTTTCTTCAGGTGAATAAAATTTAGAACACTAAAAGTATGGCAAAAACAGTCGCTAAAAAAATCAAACTTCAAGTTCCTGGTGGGCAGGCGACGCCGGGGCAGAAAATTGGACCGGCACTCGGGCAAGCGGGTGTCAATATCGGAGAATTTGTGAGCCGCTTCAATGAAGCCACCAAGGCAATGGGTGGAGATATTCTGCCGGTTGAGATTTCGGTCTATGAAGATAGGACTTTTGACTTTGTCGTTAAAACCCCCCCGGCATCGGTTCTCATACTAAAAGCGCTCGGTATTGAAAAGGGTTCTGGGTCGCCACTCACAACGAAAGTTGGGAAGCTCTCGCAATCACAACTCCGCGAGATTGCAGAGAAGAAAATGCCCGACTTAAATACGGATAATGTCGAGCAAGCGATGAAAGTTATCGCCGGCACTGCCCGCTCGATGGGCGTTGAGATAGGATAGTTTTTCATTTTTTGTGCGCACCAACGCAAGCCCGCTCGGCTTGCGTTTTTGTTTTTATGTGGTAAGAAAAGGACAGTTTTCGTAAACTGCCTCAACTGAAAAAGGAGATAGAGGCAATGACAGTTCTTTCACATCAATCACTTCACTCACTCATTCTCGGCGAGAAACCGATGATCAGGAAGCTTGAAGGGTTTACACCAGATCTCGTTCAACCGGCGAGCATCGACTGCCCCCTCGGACTCAAGGCCTACCGTATGCGGTCTGCATCCGTGCCCAGACGGCACGAGAGCGTGCAAGACATTCTTTCCAACGCTTCATACACGTTCGATTTGAGAGAAGAAGGTAGCTACTTCGATCGGGGTGGTTGTTTTCTTATCCCGCTTGCTCTCAAACTTGCATTGTCGGGGAGCTTCTATGCGGAGTTTTCTCCCAAGAGCACCACGGGTAGGAACGATGTCTTTGTCCGCGTTCTTGTGGACCGATGGAGCCGTTACGACGTGACGCCGCGAGGCTACATGGGAGGGCTCTATCTTGAGATCGTACCGATATCCTACGCAGTACGCGCAAAACCGTATCTCTCTCTGACACAAATGCGCGTGAAGAGCGAAAGTACGCCGCTTGTGAACGTGGAACTCGAACAGCTTCATGCCCGCTACGGAGTCGTCCGGAACCAACAGGGCGAGCCACTTGAACACAGCGAGCTTGAGGTGAGACAGAGTGGCATCTTTCTCCACGTGGACCTCTCTACGCCTGTCGTTGGATTCGAAGTTCTCGATCATCCAACGCAAGAGGTGAATTTGGGGTCTATCAATGTCTACGACCCGCGGGAATTCTGGAGACCGATACAAGCACGAAATGGTACCTGCGTTCTCTCGCCCGGCAAGTTCTACTTGCTTCGGACGAAAGAGCGTGTGCTCATCCCGCCGCCCCTGTGTGCGTGGCTCCAACCCTACGACGTGAGGAGCGGCGAGTTCCGTTCTCACTACGCCGGATTTTTCGACAACGGCTTCGGCGGAGAGGAAGGAACCACAGCAGTACTCGAAGTGCGAGTGCGGGATGTGCCATTTCGCATCTACGATGGACAGCCGATCTGCCACCTTGTTTTCGAGCGAACCGATGAAATACCGGAGAAGCTCTACGGCAAGGACCTCGGGTCAAACTACACAGGTGGTGGTCCGTCCCTTGCGAAGAACTTCCAAGATCGCTCCCTAGTCTGGTACCCCGAGTACTGGAAGTGAGTGAATAAAAATGAAGAAGCCCCACACGTCGCATTGCGACGTGTGGGGCTCTTTTGTACTAGGTACTAGTGCGAAAATCAGACGATCATTTTTGCCCGGATCGGCGGGTACGGGTGGTACTTGAGGAGTTTGATGTCGTCCATGCCGAAGTTGTCGATATCTGTCACCTCGGAGTTCAGCCAGAGCTGTGGAAGGGGGAGCGGTTCTCGCGCGAGCTGTTCACGAACAGGTCCGATGTGCTCGGCGTAGATATGGGCGTCCGCGAAGAAGATGATGAGCTCATACGCGCGTTTTTTGGTCACCTGCGCCACCACTTTGAGAAGTAGCGCATAGGAAGCGATGTTGAAGGGAACACCAAGGAACATATCACAGCTCCGTTGGTACATGGCGAGCGAGAGTTCGGTGCCTGTGGCGAAGAATTGGAAGAGCACATGGCACGGTGGGAGCGCTGTCTTGTCTACTTCCGCAGGGTTCCAGGCTGTAACGAGATGCCTCCTTGATCCGGGATCGCGCTTGATCCCTTCGATCACGCGCGCCAGCTGGTCAATCGGATGGTTTTTGTAATCGTCCGGTTCCCATTCGCTGTTGATACCAGGATGACCAGGAACCAGTTCCATGTTGGTCCACTTGCGCCACTGGGTGCCGTAGGTTCTCCCAAGGTCGCCAGGGAAACTCGCTCTCTCTTTCCACTTGGGATCCTCGGCGTTTGCATCCCAGATATGGCCTCCCAGTTTTTGGAGATCGCGCACGTTCTCGCTTCCGCTGATGAAAAAGAGAAGCTCTGCGACGATTTGCTTAAAGGCGAGCTGTTTCGTCGTCATTGCCGGGAACCCATGTTTGAGATTGAAGCGCATTGGTATGCCGAAAATCGCTTTCGTCTTACCATTCCTGCCTTTGCGAACAGTCCCTTCGTCCATGATGTGCTTGAGCGCATCGAGATATTGCCGCATATCCATATTCCTCTCATACAGTTAGTGGAGAACAAAAACCCACACCACCCTACCATTCACCTGCTCGGCTAATCAAGACAATGCTTCCTGCGGGGGCCTTTCTATTTGTGATACAATTTTTTGGTGCTTTCGCTTTGGATAAAGAAAATCTCGGACGATGCAACTATTCCCTCATATGCCCACCCCGGAGATGCAGGACTTGATTTATTTGCGAATGAGACGGTAATTGTTAATCCAGGGGTCGTCGGCACAATACGCACCGGTATTGCCGTTGCGATACCCGATGGATATGTTGGGTTGTGCTGGGACAAGAGCGGGCTCTCGGTGAAACACGGAATTAAAGTACTTGCTGGAGTTATCGATTCTGGTTATCGCGGTGAGCTTGTGTTGGGGGTGATTAATCTTGGCACAGAGCCCTATACGTTTGAAAAAGGGCATAAGGTCATGCAAATGCTTATACAAAAAGTTGAGGAGGTAAAAATTATAGTTGTTCGCGAGTTAACGGAAACTCACCGCGGCGAGAGTGGTTTTGGAAGTACCGGGAAATAATTTGTATGGTGCGGACTGAAATTGAGCTTGCGGTAAAGAATGTACTTTCTACGTTCGGAGTAGAAAGTACGGAGGTGCTTATAGAACATCCCGCCGACCCGGCATTCGGGGACTACGCGACGAATGCGGCAATAGTGCACGCAAAAAAAGTCGGAAAGAGTCCGCAGGTGCTTGCAGGAGAGCTCGTAGAAAAACTTTCGACGGTGAATATTCCGGAAGTGGAAAAGATCGAGGCCGCTGGTGTAGGCTTCGTGAATTTTTTTCTCTCACGAGAGTATTTTACGAAAAACACTCAAGAGATTTTGTCGCACCGAGAAACATACGGGAATAACGCGATACTTGCTGAAAAGAAGGTAATGGTCGAGTATACCGACCCGAACCCCTTCAAGGAATTCCATATTGGGCACTTAATGAGCAATGCCATCGGCGAATCAATTTCGCGACTCATTGAGGCGAGTGGGGCGGAAGTGAAGCGCGCGAACTATCAAGGAGATGTCGGAATGCATGTGGCGAAAGCGGTGTGGGGAATGCGCGCTGGTGGGAAAGAGTTCGGGCAGGCTTACGCGCGAGGAGCTCATGCCTATGAAGAAAATGAGCAGGCAAAAAAAGAAATCAGTGAACTCAATAAAACAATCTACGCAAAGGACGATTCTTCAGTAAACGAACTTTACGAGCGGGGTAGAAAAGAGAGTCTTGAGAAATTCGAAGCAATATATCAGCGCCTCGGAACAAAATTTGACTTCAATTTTTTCGAGAGCGAAACAGGTCCAGTTGGGGTAGATCTCGTACGCAAACATCTCGGCAAGATTTTTGAGGAGAGTGAAGGTGCAATCGTGTTTCGGGGAGAAAGGATTGGACTCCATACGCGGGTATTCATAACTAAAGAGGGACTGCCTATCTATGAATCCAAAGAACTCGGCCTCGCGAAACTGAAGCAAGAGAAATATAAAGCAGATGTATCTGTGGTTATTACCGGAAACGAAGTGACAGATTATTTCAAAGTGGTGCTCGCGGCGATGAAGGAGATCCCGGAGCTTGCGGCAGAAGCGGAGAAAATTGTTCACATTCCACACGGAATGTTGCGGCTTCCGAGCGGGAAAATGTCTTCACGCACCGGGGACGTGATTTCTGCAGAGTCATTATTATCACAAATAGAGACTCATCTTAAAGAAACATTTGATAACAAAGATAAAAAAACCATAGAAGAGATTGCAGTAGCCGCCATTAAATACTCGGTACTGAAACAGGAATCAAGCAAAGATATTACTTTTGATTTTGATACATCAATCTCATTTACTGGTGACTCTGGTCCATACCTGGAATACACTCATGCACGATGTCGTTCCATTCTCGGCAAGGCGAGCGAAGAGGGAATTGTGCCGTCTCTCGAAAACCCAGCCGACAGAGCGCTCCAGATCGAACGAAAACTTTCCCACTTTCCAGAAGTCGTGGAGCGCGCGACAAGAGCGTACGCGCCGCATTACCTCGCGACCTATCTCTACGAACTCGCAGGTGAGTTCAATACGTTCTATAACAGTATAGTTATTGTGAAAAAAGACGACCCGGAGTCTCCCTACAAATGCGCGGTGACTGACGCGGCGGCAACTGTTCTCTCCCGCGGCCTCAACCTCTTGGGTATTGCCGCTCCGGAGAGAATGTAGTATTGAGATAATTAGAACAATGCCAAAAGGAGAGAAAAACAACACACAGAATTCTATATCAAAGCGAGAAGAAGAAATACTTGCGCTGTGGAAAGAGCGCAAGATTTTTGAGAAATCACTCGAGAAACCCGCGCCCTTAGGCGAATTCGTTTTCTATGACGGCCCGCCCTTTGCAACCGGTCTCCCTCATTATGGGCATGTTTTGGCAGGTACCTTGAAAGACGTAATTCCGCGTTACCAGACTATGCGAGGGAAACGTGTCAGGCGGCGCTGGGGATGGGATTGCCACGGTCTTCCGCTTGAAAACTTGATTGAAGCCGAGCTCGGACTCAAAACGAAGAAGGATGTCGAAGAGATCGGGATTGGGAAATTTAACGAGGCGGCAAGAAAGGCCGTGCTTCGTTATAGGGACGAATGGAAACGCATTATTCCGCGCCTTGGGCGTTGGGCGGACATGGAGAACGATTATCGAACGATGGATGCCTCATACATGGAGACGATTTGGTGGATGTTTAAAACACTCTACGACAGAGGCCTTATCTACGAAGGGCGCAAGGTAATGTACCTGTGTCCTCGGTGCGGGACAACGCTCGCAAACTTTGAGGTGAGTCAGGGATATAAAGATATTCAGGATATCGCGGCGACGGTGAAATTTGAACTCACCGACGAGCCGGGCACCTATCTTCTTGCATGGACCACGACGCCGTGGACACTTCCAGGGAACGTGGCACTTGCAGTGAATCCAAAGTTTAAGTATCTGAGCTTTGCGCATAACGGAAAACGGTATGTGGTGGCGAAGGAACGGGCAGGAACATTTTTTGATCGAGATCAACCAGGATATGCCCAGCCAAGACACATGAAGGAGTTTGACGGGAAGGAATTGGTTGGGAAGAAGTATCGACCGGTTTTTTCGTATAACGATAAAGTTAGTCTTGAAGAAAGAGAGCGCATATGGCGAGTGTATGCAGGTGAATTTGTATCACAGGAAGAAGGCACTGGTATTGTCCACATCGCTCCCGCTTTCGGCGAGGACGATATGAAACTTGCAACCTCGCACGGGCTCCCCATCATTGAACACGTCAAGACTGACGGAACATTCAAAGATGGTGTGCACAATTTTTCCGGACTCCCAGTGAAACCGAAAGGGAGACACCAAGAGACCGATAAAAAAATTGTCGAGTATTTAAAAGTGAATGGCACTCTCTTTAAAGAAGAAACTATCACCCACTCATATCCGCATTGCTGGCGGTGCGAAACACCTCTCATCAATTTCGCCGCATCATCGTGGTTTGTGAAAGTGATTGCCCTCAAGAAAAAACTCATCCGTGAGAACAAAAAAATAGAATGGGTGCCGGGGCATTTGAAAGAAGGGCGTTTCGGTAAATGGCTCGAAGGCGCGCGTGATTGGGCGATTTCCCGTTCGCGTTACTGGGGAGCACCGATTCCGGTATGGAAATGCGAGAAGTGCAGTAACGTACGCGTCGTCGGGTCGTTTAAAGAATTTAGGAAAGACCAGGAACGAAACACTTACACAATCATGCGCCACGCCGAGGCCGAGAGCAATACACGCAATACTGTGAGTGATGATGTCACGGATACAAATTCTCTAACCGAGCGCGGACGTGAACAGGCGCGAGAGGCAGGGAGAAAACTTCGCGAAAAAACAGGAAAAACAAAGATAGACCTCATCTACGCATCTGATTTTGCGCGCACGCGGGAGACTGCGGAGATTGTTGCGGCGGAGCTTGGACTCGGACAGGAAAGTATACGCTACGATGCTCGACTTCGGGAGCTCGCTACCGGTGGCTTCCACGGAAAAACATGGACCGAATACATGGAAAACTTTGCGTCCCGACTGGAGCGTTTTACGAAAGTACTGCCAGGAGGTGAGACGGTGCAGGATGTTAAACATCGCGCTATGCACTTCCTCCACGAGGTTGACAAGAGCGAGGAGGGGAAGAATATTTTGATTGTAAGCCATGGAATCGTACTCCTTGCTCTTTTCTCCGGATCCCACGGGCTCTCACAGGAGGAGACGGTGCACTTGAAGCACTGGGGAAATTTCTTAGGCAAGGCGGAAACGCACGATATTATCTTTTCCTCGCTTCCGTATAACGACCGATATGAAATCGACGTGCACCGGCCCCAGATCGACGACATCACTTTTTCATGTGAATCATGTAATGGTGTCATGCGCCGCGTCCCCGAAGTTTTTGATTGTTGGTTTGAGTCGGGCGCCATGCCCTACGCTTCCCACCACTATCCATTCGAGCGTTCGGGAGACTTCCATCCGAGACGGTGGTTTGGTTCGAGGGGATTCCCGGCGGATTTCATCGCTGAAGCGCTCGACCAGACGCGCGGGTGGTTCTATAGCATGCTTGTCCTCGGCGTTGCTCTCTTCGGGAGGACGCCATTTCGAGCTGTGCTCGTGAACGGTATTCTTTTGGGGGAGGACGGGCAGAAACTTTCGAAACGACTCAAAAATTATCCCGACCCGATGGAGGTCGTAGAGCGTTATGGAGCGGACGCACTACGACTCTACCTTCTCGGTTCGAGCGCCATGCGCGGAGAGGACGTTGTGTTTTCCGAGGCAGGCGTTGCCGAAGTAATGCGCCGGGTTTTGACACGACTTGATAATGTCGCAAGTTTCTATGAACTCTATGCCAAGGAAGGTAGAAAGAATACTGTTACATCGGGCGAAAATATTCTTGACCGCTGGATTATGTCGCGACTTTCTGAACTGGTCGCTCTGGTGACGCGTGCGCTCGACGAATATGAACTTGCGAAGGGGGTGCAAGCAATCGATCTTTTTGTGGACGACCTCTCGACGTGGTACGTGCGTCGGTCGAGAGATCGATTCCGCGGAGATGATACAAAAGATAAAGAGGTGGCACTACAAACGCTTGGTACTTCGCTCACTACACTCTCGAAAGTGATGGCACCTTTCGCGCCTTTTATTGCGGAGATGATTTACCAGCGTGTGACTAAAGGGAAAGACAAAGAAAGCGTGCACCTCTCTGAGTGGCCGATATTCGGAAGGTTTGACTCAAATATTCTTGTAGAAATGAAGCGGGCTCGGGATGTGGTCAAACTTGGACTTCTTGAGCGAGAGAAGGCGGGTATCAAAGTTCGCCAACCGCTCCAAAAAATCTCGACCTCTTCAGTATTCTCGGATAAAGTTGCCTCTCTTATCGGCGACGAGCTTAATGTGGATGAAGTTATTTATGATAGGACGCAAGGAGGAGTGCTCCTTGATACGAAGATTACCCCCGACTTGAAAGACCGAGGACACCTTCGCGAACTTATCCGGCACATACAAGGCCTGAGAAAAGAAAAAGGGTTTTCAGTTTCCGATCGCCCCAAACTCATCATCCACGCAAATAAATTGGCACAATCGTTCATCGAATCGCGGTTGGAGGAAGTGAAAAAAGGAAGCGGTCTCGCCTCTCTTCATTTTGAAAGGCAACAAGCTGAAGAAAGCGAGGAAAAAATCCAAGATGGAGAATTAGAATACTCGCTTTCACTTGAACGCTAAATGTCACACGCTCTCTATGTGACTCCGGCATTTGTCCTCGCGACGCGAAATGTTGGAGAATCAAGTCGCGCCTTGGCACTCATGACGAAGGATTTCGGGCGCCTTGATGCCCGGGCACAGGGCATCCGGGAGCTCCGGAGCAAACTCCGCTACGTTCTCCAGCGGAGTTTCTATGTGCGAGTATCTTTGGTCCGTGGCAGAGAGTTCTGGAGGGTGGTGAGTGCAGAGGAGATTTTCGATTTTCCGCTCCTTCGATTGGATTTACACAAACAAAATCTTTACGCAAGAATGCTCGCACTCATCAATCGTTTTGGAGGAGAAATACATGACCGCGCACTTTTTGAAGAACTCGAGGAAGGTGTCAGGTTTCTTAACAGAGAAGTTTTAAATTCTCAAGAACTCAACCAGTTTGAGATTTTGTTCGCACTGCGTCTCATGCATCGCCTGGGATATGTGGGGAAGGAGGGCACTTCACCCGAGGGACAAGTACCCGATCTGCTTGTTACTTCGCGCGAAGTAACAAAAGAAACACTTGCACGATTAGAAAACTATGAAAGAGCTGCCGTTGCCATTATTAACGAATCGATCAGGGTGAGTCACCTCTGATCCTCCCGGGTTTCAATGTCACGCGCTGTGCTATAATCTTTTTCTATAGAAGACTATAAAAGAAAAGATATGAATGATGCGGAAAATACTGGCGGGCGGCACGGGGATGGCCTTGAAGCACTCGAAGGGGCACTGAGTCGTCGCGGCGGTGAGGTTATTTATGGCAAGGAAAAACTGACATCCACGAAACCCGAGATTGTGAAGACAAAGGATGCATGGGATAAGCCCGCAGATACATCTCCCGGAAAAGTGAAAACCTTTTTTGTCTCCGGCACACTGATGAAACTCTTTTTTCTTTCTGTTTTCTTCTTTTGTATCGCAGCTGGCATCGCAGCATACCGAATTTTCATAGCACCGATACTCATTTCCTCACAAAATATTGAAATCGCCGTCCAAGGACCGGTATCTGCGGCTGGCGGTGAGGAAGTGCTTTTTCAAGTGCTTGTCCAAAACAGAAATGAAGTCTCGCTCACCGCGGCCGACCTCGAGATTACTTTTCCCGAAGGAACCCGCTTGCCGGATACCAATGAACCCCTGATGCGACTTACAAAGTCGCTTGGTCCTATCCGCCCTAACGATTCGGCGCTTGAGAGCGTGAAAGTCATGCTCTTTGGACCGGAGAATACCGAGATAACAATCGGTATCAATCTCGAATACCGTATTGATGGATCAAGCGGGACTTTTTCGAAGGAAAAAGAATATCAACTTGTTTTGGTGAATGCTCCCATCGGTCTTTCCATTTCGGTTCCTCCGGAGGTTGGATCCGGACAGGACTTTGAGCTTGAGATTGGGGCTATTTCCAATTCACAGACGGTTTTAAACGATATCCTTGTGAGTGTTCTCTATCCCCTCGGTTTTATCTTTAAAGGAGCTGACCCGGCACCATCGCATGGCAATAACATTTGGAAGCTCGGCGATCTTTTGCCGAGCAAAGAGCGGACAATAAAAGTATGGGGTGTGATTGATGCACAAGATGAAGAGCGGATGTCATTCACCATCACCACCGGAACTGCCGACTTGAAAGATGAAAGAAAGATTGGAGCCGTTTATAATTCGGTCAACGAACTCATCTCTATTAAACGTCCGTTCATCGGAGCGACGTTTATCCTGAATAACGATATTGGGTCTCCATTCGTGGCCGTTCCAAGCGGGGAAAAAATTTCAGGAGAAATTAGATGGGTGAACAATCTTACAACACGCGTACTCAATGCCGAAATTGCCGTGCGTATTGACGGACCACTTCTTAATAAGCAATCCGTTGAAGCAGTGAACGGTTTTTATCGTTCGCTCGACAACACCATCGTCTGGAATCAAAGCACGGACCACACCCTCGCTCTTATTGAACCCGGACAAAGCGGCGTAGTAACTTTTTCCTTCGTTCCATTTTCGCTTTATGGACCGCAGGGAACCCAATTTAAAAAGCCGATACTCACGCTCGCCGCCGCCATTAAAGGCACCCGTGTTTCCGAAGGATTTTCCGGTACCGCAGTTGAAACGAATGTCTCACGGCAAGTGAGAGTTACTACCGCTCTCCAGCTTGGAGCGCGAGCACTTTACCGGGACGGCCCAATCACGAATACCGGTCCGCTTCCACCACAAGTTGATAAAGAGACTACTTATACGGTAACGTGGTCACTTATGAATTCATCGAATACAGTGACGGCAGGAGTTGTTCGAGCGCGTACCCCGACCTACGTCAGGTGGCTTGGCGTCGTATCTCCCTCGGGGGAGTCGGTGACGTATAACGATGTGAATGGGGAAATTACCTGGGTTCCCGGAGATATTCCGGCTGGTGTGGGCTTCTCGGGCGGCGGAAAGGAAGTATCTTTTCAACTCGGACTCACGCCCTCTGTGAGCCAACTTGGCACTGCACCCGCAATTATTTCCAGAGCTACCCTTGAGGGTACAGACTCATTCACCCAAAAATTGCTTCAGATAACACGCGAAGCTCTCGCCACGGATATGATTTCTGACCAGAATTTTGATAGTGAAATCTCCGGCGTGGTCGCCAATTAAGATATGGCGAAGCGAACGGTGTTTCGAAACGGCCTCCGGGTCATAACTATTCCGAGGTCGGAGAGTCTTACGGCGACGGTTCTCGTTTTGGTTGAAACAGGATCGAAGTATGAGGAAAAGAAACTCAGCGGCATTTCGCATTTTCTCGAACACATGTGCTTTAAGGGAACAAAGAAGCGGCCTCGGGCGATTGACATCAGCGGGGAACTCGATGCGCTCGGGGCGAAATCAAACGCATTTACAACCCATGAATTCACGGGATATTTTGCCAAGGTTGACCCCGAACATCTTTCGCGCGCGATTGATATCGTTTCCGACATCTACTTAAATCAGGTGTTCCGCGAGAGCGAGATTAAGAAAGAACGCGGAGTGATTATCGAGGAAATCAATATGTATCAAGATGATCCAAAGCGTAAATTATATGATAATTTCACGAAATTGCTCTACGGGGATCAACCTGCGGGATGGGATGTGGCTGGTACCAAAGAAACAGTAAGCCGTCTTTCGAGAAAAGATTTCCTTGCATATCGGCGCGCGCACTATGTTGGGAGCGCAACAGTGATTGTGGTTGCCGGGAAATTCAATGAACAGAAAATTCTTCAACTTCTCAAGCGTTCATTTGCGTCAATCAGCACCGGGAAAAAAGGAGTGAAGGCTCCTACCGATGATTCACAGAAGCGTTCGGCTGTCGCAATCGAGTTTAAGGCCTCTGACCAAACACACCTTCTCTTCGGTGCGCGCGCTTTCCCAGCTACTGATCCGCGCGTAAGTTCACTTGAGGTGCTTACTGCGGTTCTTGGAGGGGGCATGAGCTCCCGACTTTTCCAGCGTATCAGGGAAAAAATGGGTGCGGCTTACTATGTACGCGCGATGGCGGACCTTTTGACCGATCACGGGTACCTCGCAGTCGCAACGGGCTCGGATACGAAACGCGCACAAGATGTGCTCCGGGCCATTGTCGATGAGTGTAAAAAACTTACCCGCACGCTTGTTTCAGCCGCTGAACTTGCCCGTGCGAAGGAATATTTAATCGGGAGAATTTCGCTTGACCTCGAGACGACAGATCAACTGACCGAGTTTTATGGGGAACAAGAGGTTCTCAAGCGGTCGTTTCGGAGTCCAGAGGCCGAGATTGCACGAGTCCGAGCAGTTTCTGCAAAGAGTGTTCGTGAAGTTGCCCGCACAATTTTTCGCAGCGAGCGGTTAAACCTCGCTCTCATCGGCCCTGTAAAAGGTGTGAAAGAAAAAGCGTTCTTTGAACGCATACTTAGGGTGTAGTAGTATGGGTGATATCTATGAACCTACATGACCCTGACAATCGGGGACCGATGATTGAAGTGAGCTCGGGCACCATTGTGCGAGCCCTTGTCATTTTACTTATCATGGCTCTTCTCTACAGTCTTTTCGACCTTGTCCTCGTCGTGTTAACAGCCGTTGTCATAGCTTCCGCCGCAGAACCCGCGACCCACTGGCTTGGCCGCTACCGTGTGCCGAGGATAGCCGCCGTCGTTATGATTTACCTCGGCGTGGCACTTGTGATAGGTGCAGTATTTTACTTTTTTATCCCCCCGGTTTTAAGTGAACTAAAGACCCTTGCAGGCCAGCTGCCGGAATACACAAATTCCATAAAATTTTTCGGCCGGTCTCTCTACGACTTGCCGGCCATTTCCTCGAATCTTGTTGAATCAAATGTGCCGCAAGGACTGTCGCTCAAAAGCGCTATTGACGACGCCGTTTCAGTCGTTGGATCGGCGTCAGGGGGAGCTTTGGGTGTCGTGAGTACCGTCTTCGGCGGAGTGTTTTCGTTCGTTCTCATCATCGTCATATCATTTTATCTTGCGGTGCAGGAAAAAGGAGTCGAGAACTTTCTCTCTATAGTGACTCCAGTCCGACATGAGTCGTATGTGATTGATCTCTGGAAACGTTCCCAGAAGAAAATTGGCTTGTGGTTCCAAGGACAGCTACTCCTCGCGGCGATTATTGGAATCCTTGTCTATCTTGGGCTCACCATATTTGGAGTTCGACACGCACTTCTCCTCGCCGTTGTTGCCGCACTCTTTGAACTGATTCCTATTTTTGGACCAATACTCGCGGCCGTACCCGCGGTCGCCATTGCCTTAATCGACAGCGGTCTTACCTTCGCTCTCATCATTGTTTTCTTCTATATCATCATCCAGCAGTTTGAGAATCAGCTCATCTACCCCCTTGTTGTCAAAAAAGTCGTCGGTGTTTCCCCGATTGTCGCGATTCTCGCCCTGATCGCAGGCGCGAAGCTCGTTGGTTTTCTCGGAATCATCCTTGCGATTCCCATGGCATCCGTCCTTATGGAAATCTTTAACGATTTAGATAAAGAAAAACACCACTTGAGAGGACGGAGGGCCACGGAAGGTTCCTAATGGAGAAGGGTTTTTACATAACGACGACTCTTCCGTATGTGAATGCTGACCCGCATCTCGGGCATGCGCTTGAATTTGTGCAGGCGGACGTACTTGCGCGGTATAAAACTCTCACAGGACACGAGGTGTTTTTTAATACAGGAACCGACGAGCACGGACTTAAAATTTTAAGAAGAGCGGAAAATGAGGGAATCCCTACACAGGTCTACGCCGATCGCTACGCCGCGCGATTCAAAGAACTCCTTTCCTCTCTCAACATCAAGTACGACAGTTTCCTTCGGACGACCGACCCGAATCACATCCGCGCGGCGCAGGAGTTTTGGAAACGTTGTGCTACGGCAGGGGATATCTATCCGGATATCCAGGAGATTAAGTATTGCGTCGGATGCGAGCTTGAAAAGACAGAGTCTGAGCTTGCTAATGACCTATGTCCGCTCCACCCGACACTCGTGATTGAGATACGGAAAGAAAAGAACTATTTTTTTAGGTTCTCAAAATATCAAGACCGCCTGCTCGATCTCTACGAAAAATCTGCCGACTTTGTTGTGCCACAGACACGATTAAACGAAGTGCGGTCATTTGTCGAGCGCGGTCTTCGTGATTTCAGCATCTCGCGCCTCGCGGCAAAGATGCCGTGGGGAGTGCCGGTCCCCGGCGACCCAGAGCACGTGATGTACGTTTGGTTTGACGCGCTTGTGTCGTACCTTTCCGCAATCGGCTGGCCAGAAGACCGCTACACGAAGTGGTGGCCAGTTACGCAAATTGCCGGTAAAGACAATCTCCGCCAGCAATCTGCGATGTGGCAGGCGATGCTTATGTCTGCTGGCGTAAACCCTTCGAAGCAAATCATTATTCATGGCTTCGTGACGAACGGGGGGCAGAAAATGAGCAAGACGCTTGGAAATGTTATCGACCCATTCCATATTATCGAGAAATATGGCGCTGACGCGCTCCGCTACTACCTTCTCCGCGAGGTGAGCACGTTTGAGGACGGTGATTTTACGGAAGAACATTTTATCGAAACCTACAACGCCAATTTGGCGAATGGGCTCGGCAACGTGGTATCACGTGTGATGCGAATGGGAGTCACCCATACGGTACGTATCGACGTTGACCACCTGCTTAAGAATTCTTATGTGAGTGCATATCTAGAGCACTACGAAATCCAAAAAGCGATTGATGAAATTTGGGGACGTATCGGGGATTTAGACAAGTTTATTCAAACGAATGAGCCGTTTAAAAAGATTAAGGAAAAACCAGAAGAAGCGAAGAAAGATATACAATATCTAATGAACGAAATCTATCGAATCGGACATGAACTGGAACCCTTTATGCCAGAAACTGCAGAAAGAATTATGAAGACAGTGAGCGGACACCAAATGCCCGAGCCGCTCTTCAAACGAATAAAATAAAAGTTTTTTGAGGTTCGCCTTGACACCATAGCATTATGTATGCTACGGTGTTGATGTAAAAGTTCATTGAATAAAGGCCCGTTCGACCTTGCACGGTGCAAGTGAGAGCGACGCCATGAATAGAAGAAAGGACTTGCCATGAAGAAGGCAACCCTCGACCAAGGGATGAAGATTCTCTCTCTCTTTTCGGGCACACCGTGTGAGCAGGTGCAAGAGCTCCTCGAGCGAGGATTACTTGCCGATCTTCGTGACGGTAATCTCACAGGAGTAAACCGCGACAGGTTCCGTGAATTTCTCGGTCTCATGCCACGCGAGAAAATTCCCAACTTCCCGATTTGGGGGAGCATCAAGCTCGGCCTCCATAAGAGCGCCCGTGCTTACTGCAAAGAGATGAAAAAGGCAGGGGTGCATATCGACCCTTTGGCCAAGGACATTCTTGACAGTTCCTGCTTCACGGTGAGCAAAACGGAAACGGAAGTGGATATAGTGATCGTTTCCAACGCTGACCTCGGTTTCGAGAAAGGTGCAAGCCACAGCACAACCTGTGCCCGTGCCGAGGAATTCGGGCTGGAACTCTGCCCGGCGGAAGTCGGGCCGGCCCTTCGCCTCGCTTCTTACACTGGGCTGTTGAGAGGGAAATGGGTCATCGTGGCGATGAATCCTATTACCGACTCAAAGGGTGACTACTGTGTGTTCGACATGGTGCACATTCACACTGGTCCATGGCTGAACGCGACCAGGGTTCACCCGAATCCTTTCCGACGCGAAGGTGTTCACTTTGCGTTCATGCGACGCGCGTAGCACCAAGTAGCATTTTGGGGAGAGGGCAACTACCCTCTCCCCAGCGACCCCTTAGACTTTTTGATACCTATCATTAGTCCGAGGGGTTTTTGTTTGGTACAGTAGTTTCAAAACGACAATGAAACCGAATTTTTTTGACGTTCATACCCATGTGCACTTTGAAGCATTTACACAGGATGCCGAGGCGGTTATGGAGCGGGCACTCTCCGCGGGCGTGTGGTCTATTCAAGTAGGGACACAGAGAGATACTTCTCGGGCCGCCACTTCATTTGCCGAGAAATATACAGAGGGAGTGTACGCCACTGTGGGGCTTCATCCCTGCCACACCGAGCGTTCGTACCACGATAAAAAAGAACTGCCACCTGCCTACCGGTCAGGCAGGGATGAGTATCACGGGGAGATATTTGACGAGGCACAGTATCGAGAGCTTGCGAAGCATCCCAAAGTCGTTGCAATCGGAGAGTGTGGACTTGATTACTATCGGTTGAGTTTGGATACAAGAGAGAAACAAATAGCCGCCTTTCGTTCCCAGATTGAACTTGCGAATGAACTTAAAAAGCCCCTCATGCTTCATATCCGCCCGAGGAAGGGCAGTGAAGATGCATATACCGATGCGTACGAAATTTTAAAGCAAGAGGCGAAAGTAAAAGGGAATGTGCATTTTTTTGTCGGGAGTTTGGAAACCGCACAGAGGTTTTGGGACTTCGGTTTCACTACATCCTTCACCGGGGTGATAACATTTGCACGCGATTACGACGAGGTAATCCGCGTGGCCCCGCTCGATATGATTATGAGTGAGACCGACGCTCCGTATGTTGCTCCTCATTCTCACCGTGGAGGACGAAACGAACCGCTCTACGTAAGCGAGGTTGTTCGGCGCATCGCCGATATAAAAAATCTCGACATTGAGTCGACCAAAGAAACACTTGTCAAAAACGCACTCCGGGTTTTCTCCATCGTTGCATGAGCCGGTGTCGTCTGCTAGTATGGTGTCCATGTTGGATGAATTAGATACCCGAGGTGTAATGGATGTGGGTGATGAAAAAGAAATAGAAGACCTGGAAGCGGTAGGAACCGAGCAGATATACGAGCTCGGGTATCTTCTCTCCCCGGCACTTTCCGAAGAGTTAGTTCTCGGGGAAGTTCGCTACATCCACTCCCTTATCACAGAGCGAAGCGGTAGTATCCTCGGTGAGGGACACCCCAGGCTCGTACACCTCGCATACCGAATGGAAAAAACTGTGGCCCACAAAAAGCAGGTATTTGAGACCGCATTTTTTGGTTGGGTCAAATGTACGGTGAATTCTACCCACACAGAGGGTATCGCCCGGTTACTTAAAGAAAGAGAACATCTAATTAGATTTCTTCTCGTAAAGAGCGCTCTGGATATTCCACTCCCGTCGCGCCCGCTGAGAGCGGCAGCGCCGAAGCGGAAACCGGAGACACCGCAGGCACTCGATGAAGTCGCGCTTGAGCGTGAGCTTGAGGGACTCTTGAAGGAGTAACTATGTATCTCAACAAAGCGTACATTATCGGGAATTTAACTAGAGACCCTGAATTGAAGTCTTTGCCGTCGGGTGTGGAAGTTGCCACTTTTGGTGTCGCGACGAACAGAGTGTTTAAAGATAAAGACGGTAAAAATAACGAGGACACGCAATACCATAACATCGTTGTTTTTGGGCGCCAGGCGGGGAACGTGGCACAGTATCTTAGAAAAGGAAGCTCGGTCTTGATCGAGGGAAGGATTCAAAATAGGACGTGGGATGCTCCAGACGGTACCAAACGGTATCGGTCGGAAATTGTCGCCGAGCGAGTTCAATTTGGTCCCCGGAAGGGAGGGGTAGAGGGAGGTGGAGCTCGGAGTGAAGGGAGCGGGAAGAGCGACAAGAATGACAAGAGCGAACAGGGAGCGGCTCCGGAGATTGCCACCATTGATTACCCAAGCGAAGACATCAACCCCGAGGATATACCATTCTAAATTCTAAAAAATTATCATGACATTCATTACGATTTCAGGCACTGCGAAGCACATTGACTATAAAGAAATTGAGCTTCTCAAAAAATTCCTCGATCAGCACGGGCGTATTTTGCCGCGAAGGATTACCAAAGTGAGCGCCCGAGACCAGCGCACACTCGCACTCGCCGTGAAGCGAGCACGTTTCATGGGATTTTTGCCGTTTGTGGCGAGATAGTTAGTACTTCTCCACTCGCTCGGTGTAGGAACCAGTCTCCGTATTGATGCGGAGTGTGTCACCTTCGTTTATAAACAGAGGAACGGATACGACTGCACCGCTCTCAAGAGTCACCTGTTTTGAGCCGCCTTGCGCAGTATTGCCGCGGAGTGATGGCGGAGCGTCCATCACCACAAGGTCAACTTTAATGGGCATTTGGATACCGATTGTCTTATCACCCGACGAAAGCTTCGAGACAATTGAATTTGGTTTTAGAAATACGCCTTTCGAGCCCACGACAGACGCCGACAATGGAAAACGTTTACTCGGATCTTTCACGTCGCAAAACCAGTATTCGTCCTTACGCGTGTAGAGATATTTCACTTCTTCGCTATTGATTTCCGCCTCGGGGACTTTTTCGCTCTGATGGAAGGAGCGTTCGATTACTTTGCCGGTGAGTACATTGCGGAGCTTAGTTGCGTTCACGGGCTTGCGCTGTTGTTTCCGAAAAATATGAGAGCTCAAAACTTCATACGGGTCGTCGTCGATTAAAATGTATTTCCGCTCTTTGATTTCGTTATAATCGAGCATAGGAGTAGCATTCTAGCGTACCGTGGACAAAATGCAACAAAAACATGTATACTGTTGTTCGATTGGAATAGTGAGGTCGTAAAAGATAGAACCTCATCTCGAACTGGAAAGTTATCATTTTTAAGAGAACAGTAGAGGAGTGTATGTTACTCGAACCGCGCGCGTCGAAGGAAAATAGTCAAGAAATTCCTGACGAAGAAATACTCGCTCTCTCCCAAGAGAAACCGAGTCTTTTTGCGATGCTCGTCGATCGTTATGAAGACGCTTTCTATCGAAAGGCGCAGCATATCTTGGGGAACCGTGAAGAGGTGGAAGACGTGGTACAGGAAACATTTACCAAGATTTATCTGCATGCGGGGAAATTTAAGAAGCAGCCCGGAGCGAGTTTTAAATCGTGGGCGTATAAAATCCTCCTCAATACCTGTTTTTCTCATTACCAAAAATTAAAGCGCGATGGAATAAAAACGCAGATACTTGAGAGTGAAATATTCGAAGCGATACCTGACACGAGCCGTTCCCCGATTGAGGAGCGGGACCTTCGCGAAAGCATCATCATAACCCTCTCTCGAATGCCGAAGCACCTCTCAAGAGCTCTTTCCATGCAATTTCTTGAAGGCAAATCGCAGCGCGAGATTGCACATGCGGAAGGTATCTCCGAAGTCGCCGTAAAGACCCGTGTGTACCGAGCGAAACAAGAGTTTAAGCGCCTAACAACCTTTGGTGAAGTTTAGGAGTTATAGGGTATACGTAAGCATAATCACTATGGAACATACGTTGTTATATAAGAAGTTAGAGAGCCGGATCATGCGGCGGGTGTATTTCATCTGGACGGCACGGAAGATGGTGAGCCCCCGAGCGTTTAAAGCCTACGCTCTCGTCGCGTTCTCTTTCGCGCTCGTATCGTCCGTTTCCGTTACCAATGTCATTGCCAATGCGCCGGAGTTCAGCAATGTGGCTAAAAATATACGGTTTTTTGTGAACGCCACTACTGGAACCGACACTGCGGTCCAACTTCTCCTTATTGGTATTTTTCTCGCAGTCGTCCTTCTTCTCCGTGATTTCACCGAGCGGGAACTACGTGGTGTCACCCTTCGCGCATAAAGTTTCAGATTCCAGAAATCTAAACAGGACTTGCTTCCGCGATTTTCTTAACAATGGCATTTTTAATGGCCGTGTGCTCTTTTAGAAAGAGGCGGGCTGAATCGTATCCGCGTCCGAGTTTTTCCTCGCCGAATGTGTAGGATGATCCGCTTTTCCCGATAACACCCAATTTTTCTCCCAAGGTCAGCACTTCGCCCTCAGGGGAGATGCCTTCGTTATAAAGAACGTCAAATTCCGCAAATCTGAATGGAGCGGCGACTTTATTTTTGACAACCTTCGCGCGCACCCGACTTCCCACAACCTCTTCACCTTTTTTGATCTGCGCAATGCGGCGGATATCGATGCGGATGGAAGAGTAAAATTTGAGTGCGCGTCCCCCGGGGGTCGTTTCCGGATTTCCAAACATAACGCCAATCTGCATCCTAATTTGGTTGATGAAGATGACGACTGTCCGGGTTCGTGCGACGATTGCAGTCAATTTTCGCAGAGCCTGCGACATAAGCCGAGCTTGTTTCCCCACATGATACGCCCCCATGTCGCCTTCGATTTCATCTTTCGGCGTCAATGCGGCGACGGAATCGATTGCGATGACGTCGATTTGACCAGACCGCACCAAACTCTCGACGATTTCGAGTGCCTGTTCTCCGTAATCTGGCTGTGAAATAAGGAGGTCGTCGATTTTCACTCCAAGTTTTTTTGCATACTGCGGATCGAGGGCATGTTCGGCGTCAATGAATGCGCATACGCCCCCTATTTTTTGCGATTGAGCTATGATATGAAGTGCAAGCGTTGTTTTCCCGGAGGATTCTGGTCCATAGATTTCAATGACTCGTCCGCGCGGCACACCACCGACCCCGAGAGCGAGATCAAGTCCCAGTGAGCCCGTCGATATTGCGTCAATGCCAACCAGGGGGCGCTCACCAAGTGTCATAATGGAGCCCTCACCAAATTTTGAGCGGATATTTAAGAGTGCCTGCGTAATCCCGTCAGAGTGAGATTCTTTAGTCTTCTTCGGCATAGTAGAGGTTATTTGAGAATGAGGACAAGTTCTTTTGTAACAGTACGATTGAATCGATCGTGCGCTTCGAGTTCCAGTATATTATAGCCATAGGCGAGGAGCAACGATTCATTAAAAGCATTTTCATCATCAAGGAGAATTTTTCGTCCGTTAAGGTAAAGAGAGGTTACATTCTTTCCAGTACCCTTGATTGAGAGAAGAGTATCAGGCACCGTAGCCCCATTTTTGGGCTCTCTGATGGTCAGTACTGGCCCCCGAACGAAACCCCACATGCGACTTGTGGCGTAGAGGATGATTACCAGCGTGGCTAGGGCGACAAGAGAGAATTCGAATTTTCTCCTCAGGGTAACTGCCATAGATTATTCTTCCCCGATATTTTCCTCCGGAACACGTCTCTCGATATTCGGAAAGCCATATACCGTTCGTGCTTTTGCCCCCTCTCCGGGACTTACGACACCCCGCTCTTCTAAGATATCAATCAAGCGAGCGGCACGAGCGTACCCAAGTTTCAGTTTCCGCTGAAGATAGCTCGTCGACGCTTTGCCGCTTTCAAGCACGACCCGCTTTGCTTCTTCATAGAGTTCATCGTCTGCTTCGCCGTCCCCATTCATGCTGAACGTGAGAGCACTATTTCGCTCGCTTGATTCAAGGTTGATCTCTCCTTCATCGCGGATGTGCGAGTTTTTTGTCAAAAATTGTACGACTTTTTTTACCTCACCCTCTGATATAAAGGGTGCTTGTAGCCGGACGGGTCTTGACATCTCGCCCGAGAGGAAAAGGAGGTCGCCGGCACCAAGAAGTTTTTCAGCACCACCCATATCGAGGATAGTTCTCGAATCAACTTGCGAGGCGACTTGAAGCGCTACACGCGCGGGGATATTTGCTTTGATAAGCCCGGTAATGACGTCAACCGAAGGACGTTGTGTTGAGAGTATAAGATGAATTCCCACAGCTCTCGACATTTGTGCCAATCTCACCACAGCCGCTTCAAGTTCTCGCGGGAAACTTGCCATGATGTCGGCGAGTTCATCGATAACGATGACAATGTACGGCATCGCTTCAACCTCTTCGGTCTCTCCCGAGGACAGGGCTTTCTTTTTTGCCGGTTCGAGAATACTTTCGTGATACGAGTGAATATCCCGCACCGATTCCGCCTCAAGAACCTCGTACCGGCGTTCCATTTCTTTGGTAGCCCACTTCAAGGCAAGTATTGCGCGCTTTGCGTCCGTCACCACAGGCGTCAAAAGATGGGGGATATTGTTGTAGACGGTTAGTTCGACGCGTTTTGGGTCAATCATGATGAAGCGAAGTGCGTCAGGAGTATTCCGGTAGAGCAATGAAACAATCGAAGCGTGAATGGCAACCGACTTTCCGGAGCCTGTTGCCCCCGCGATAAGAAGATGCGGGAGCCGTGAAAGGTTCGCAACGCGTGGCGTGCCCGCCACGTTTCTACCGAGCGCTACGGTGAGAGGGTGGGGGGATTCATTCCATTCATTTGAAGAGATGAGTGATGCGAGCCCAACGATTGTTTTCTGGGCGTTTGGGATTTCAATGCCGACGAGCGATTTTCCCGGAATCGGTGCTTCGATTCTGATTGGATGCGTGGCAAGCGCGAGTGCAAGTTCATTCTGGAGCGCGACGATGCGAGAGAGGCGAATACCTTCAGCCGGCTTTATGGCATATCGAGTAATGGAAGGTCCAATCGATACCTCATCAATCTCGACATCAATGCCAAAATTCTGAAGCGTTCGCTTGATGATGTTCGCATTTGCTTTGATATCGCCAACGCCGGGTTTTCCTGAATCCCCAGAGAGAAGGGAGAGCGGGAGGGGAGTGAAGTTTTGAGACAATCTCGTTCTCCCCCCGATTCCAATAGAGAGCCCCGACTGCCCCGAGGAATCAGTGATGTGCGGTTTTTTCTCCGGAGTGTTTGTGGGTTGGGGGGGGTGGTTTTTTATATTTTCTTCATTTGTGTCCTCATTCTTTTCTTCCTCCGTATCAACACCGAGTAAGATTTGCGGTGAAACATCTTCTTTCCTTTTGAAATACGTAAGAGATATGGTGGGAAGTTTTGCGTCGAAAATAATCAAGAGTGCGCTTGCCAGAAGAGCGGCAAGGAATACAAAACTGATATAGGTGTCGAAGATTCTCACGAGGGAGCGCTCCACCATATCTCCGAGATATCCACCGGCACTTTCTTTAAAGAAGAAACTTAAGAGTCCCAGCCCGGCAACAAGAAAGAGCCCTGACCCAAGTGCATTCGTGAGGAGAATGTGCGGACGGCGGTGCCGCGCAAGGGATATCGAGAGGATGAGTGAAACGATAGGGAGAAGAAAAAACCCTTGCCCGAGGAGTGTAGTGAATGCGCCATAGACGGTTTTTCCCGCGATACCAGCCGAACCCCAAGCGGAAAGCATAAAAAAGATTGCCAAGAAGAAAAAAAGTATCGCAAACACGCCATACTTTGTTTCTTGGGCTAATCCTTCAGATAACTTTCCGAGCGTTAATCGGAGGTGGGGAACCCTCTTTTTTTGTTTCGTCGCGCGTGACACATTGACGAATGCATAGTAACAAAAAAAGGGCACAATCGCCATTTTTCGTCCAGATTTTTTCTCCCAGTGGACCCTAGAACGGCATCACTTTCACCTCGCTTTCTCATAGATTTTAGATAGAAGCCATTCTCACGGACACTATTTTTCCCCGAACACATTTCACGAATCGTTGCATTTCCGTTCAACCCTGACTATACTCTTTCAAAAGGTCATCTATGGGTCATGGATTTGAGTTTTATAAGACAGTTATTTTACTGTGGTATTGCTGGAACGAATCTAAAGGACATTAAATATAGAAAAAGTTGAGAGTTCAGAGAGTGTGATTATTATGGATATATTTGAATTTGTGATGAAAAAATCAGAAAGATTGGGCTCGGCGATTTATAAAGTTACCGAGCTTATGTCTCCGAGTGAGCCCCTCAGGATGTCCTTGAGATCGGGTGCCCTCGCTATTCTTTCGGACGTTTCTCCCATGCTTAGTCCTGATCTGACACCAAGTCATAAAAGATTCAAACGTATTTTCAGCTCGATTGATGCAGTACTTTCCCTTCTTCAAGTATCACGCGCTGCCGGTCTGATTTCCGAGATGAATGTCACAATTTTATGTGATTCGTATATATCACTGCGTGAAAGTATCACTAAAATTCCTGACTTTTCTTCATATTCGCTTACCTTGGGCGAGATTCTCCGGCCAGACGAAGACCTTTACTCTTCTTCTCATTCTCACCCAGCACTCAATAATGTAAAGGACAAAACAGTGCATCTAAAACAAGCGGGGAAACCAATTTCTTATAAAGGACATGAGAATCGGTTTACTAATGAGAAAGGTGTATCTGGTTTGGACACTGATGCTGAAAGAGATAAAAGGGGAGTGAGAAAATCTTCAATCCTTGAATTTCTCCGTGGGCACGGAGAATCAAGTATCAAGGACATTTTTAAAATCCCCGCACTTGCCGAAGGGTATAGTGAAAAAACTATTCAACGTGAGCTTGCAAATTTAGTGAATGCTGGTGTGATACAGAAACGGGGAGAAAGGCGTTGGAGTCGTTATTTTCTGTCAACGCAGGCCTAATTCCCCTTCCCACCGCGAATATTGACATATTTCCATATCTAGTGCTTTTTCAGCGACAACCGTTGATTTTCAGCTCTATACGGGGTAGCATCAGCTTCTTGAAGTGTGTCGAATGTGGAGGGCTTTTTTTCCAGAGAGTGTTGTCGGCTTTCGATAATCATCGGGAAAACGGCTTAGAAACTTGTTTTTTCGGTTTATCCACAACGGATCTCCCTCCGGCGGCTTCAAGGGGTATATACTTACCTGAGGAACGGACAGCTCGTCTGTTTTCTTTCGTTAGTTTCGCTTTGTGCTAAATATCAGCGCAGAAGCTCGGAAAGAGAATGCAGAGTTGTTTGGTAACCAGTACGTTGAAAATTGAATAGCGATGCCTTTCTAGAAAAAAGAGGGCGTTGCAGAGCACGACAGAAATCTATCAATTAGTATTACCAATCCTTACCAACAATAGTTTCGCCGAAACGCACACTAATATATTAATTAGAATCAGGCGGGACAGTTGGAGAAATAAAGGCATAGGATGTGCATTTGGCCTGTCGAAGCCGAAAGCAGAGATCTGTGCCAAACAAGTTAGTGCGTACACGCGAGCGGACATTACCTTATTCATCAATTAGTCCGCCGCGGTAATCATGAGTTAAAAAAAATTATGAGTAGATTTAAAGATTCTACGATGGGCAAAGCGACATCAGCTTTTGTCGGCATCGCCACCGCTCTCTTTATGTTGGGCGGCGTCGCGGTAATTCCGGCATCTGCACAGACAGTCGCTGATCTTCAAGCCCAGGTGAACGCTCTTATGGCGACGATTACGGCATTGAATGTCCAGATCTCTGCTATGGGAGGTGGCACCACTGGAACTGGCTACACTTTCACTCAGAACCTTAAAGTAGGTTCTACTGGTGAAGAGGTTCGCCAGCTTCAGAAATTCCTCAACTTGGATCCAGCTACACGAATAGCATCAGGTGTGGATGCTGGCGCTCCAGGATACGAGACGAGCTACTTTGGTGTTCGAACCAAGGCGGCAGTCATCAAGTTCCAGGACAAGTACACAGCAGATATTCTTACTCCGGTAGGACTCACTAGTGGCTCTGGCTACTGGGGTCCGTCATCTCGAGCGAAGGCAAATATGCTCGGTGGGATAGCGGGACCAACACCGACACCAGGAACACCAACACCGACGCCAAGTGGACCAGTTGGTGCTCTCTCTATATCTTCACCACTTCAGCCGACGAATGCTCTCGCACCACTTAATGCAGCGAGAATTCCATTCACAAGGATTACACTCACCGCAGGCGGTGGAGATGTGACGGTGAACAGTATTACAGCCGAACGCACGGGCCCAGCGCTTGATGCGGTACTCTCCGGAGTCGTCCTCGTTGATGAGAACGGTCTTCAGATCGGCATTGCAAAGACTTTGAACTCTGACCACCGGGCGATACTCAATACGCCGTTTGTGGTTAAAGCAGGAACATCACGAACTCTCACAATTGGCGGTAACCGTCCGACAACGAGCACTTCAGCACATGCTGGTTCTGTTGCTGGACTCACCGTCGTAGCAATTGACGCTGGGAGTTCTTCTGTATCTGGCTCTCTCCCTATAACGGGGGCCTTCCATGTGATTAACGAAGGTCTTTCGATTGGTTCGGTGACGATGTCTCGTGGCTCTCTTGACCCGGGCGCGGCGCAGACCAAGGAGGTTGGTACACCCAACTACAACTTCTCATCCATTAAGGTCACTTCCGGTTCAACTGAGAAAGTCTATGTCCAGTCAATCAGATGGAACCAGACCGGATCGGCAGGATCTGGAGACATTACCAGCCTAAAGACATGGGTTGATGGCGCTTCATATGAAGCGGTAGCGACTTCAGACGGAAAGTACTACTCCTCGGTATTCCCCGGAAAGGGAATCCTGATGGATAAGGGTACGTCGAAAGACATCACTATCTCTGGCAATATCGCTGGGGGATCGAATCGTACTATCTCCTTCGACATTGCGAAACTTACCGACATCTACCTCGTTGGCGAGACCTACGGCTTCGGTATCACGCCTCCGCAGACGAACTCTTGCGGCGGTACCAGCGGTACGTCCTGCTTCACTTCAACGGAAAATCCATGGTATGACGGCGCAGTGGTAACGGTTTCAACCGGTACCATGACCGTATCTTCATGGACTGCCGGTGTTCCGGCCCAGAATTTGGCAGTTGGACTTTTGAATCAGCCTATTGCTGGATTCCAAGTTGATGTAAAAGGAGAGCCGATTTCAGTCGGTAGCTTTGTCTTCAACTTCCAAATTGCTACGTCCACCACCAATTCAGCGGTAACATGTGCCGACATCTTGAGCGTGACGCTTATGAAAGATGACGGTGTAGTCATTGCTGGACCATCAGATGTAACGGGAACGTGCGGAGGTAATGGCTTTGGTATCTCCTCATCACTTACACTCTCAAACAGCTACACATTCCAGCCTGGTCTAACGAACCTTAAACTCACTGCGAAGTTAAACACTGACTTCGGTTCGAACGACACCATCGTTGCTTCGAGCACACCGAGCTCGGGATGGACCAGCGTAACTGGTCAATCAACGGGGAATTCTATTACCCCGAACCCGACTTCAGCAATCACTGGCCCGACACAGACAATAAAGGCCGGAGCATTGACGGTTTCGGTTCTTAGCCAGCCGCCGGCACAGACAGTGATCGCGGGGGCTACCCAATTCGAATTTGCGCGGTACACAGTTGACGCGTCAAATTCCGGAGAAGATGTGCGTGTTACCGCGCTTCCACTTTACTTCGACACATCACTCTCGACGGGCGCGGCGGGGACAAGGACAGATCTTACAAACTGTCAGCTCTACGATGGAACGCTGTCTCTGACAACTGGTTCTAACGTTAAGAACCCAGCTTCAGGCGACACTGCATCTTCGACAACCTTTACCTTTGACGGTACTGGTGTCTTGATCACGAAGGGTACATCAAAGACCTTAGGTCTTAAGTGTAACGTTCGAGTCGGGACCACTGGACGTTTCTGGTGGGGACTTGATACCGGACAGGCTACATCCTTCACGGGCGCAACCGGTATTACGAGCGGTACGACTATCACTGAGACATTGAATGAGGCGAATGGTCAGCGAATGACCGGTGCCGCAAGTGGTTCATACACCGCTATTGTCGACAGTGCGTCTACGTACAACTATCGACAAATTCAAGCAGGCGCTTCCGATGTGCCTCTCGCGGCCTTCAAGTTTGAGGCCGGTGTATCGGAAAACATGGTATTGAGACAGATTGCGCTCGAGCTTGGCAATACCGCCTCGAACTCCCCCGCTGACCTTGCTGGTCAGAAGGTGACACTCTGGGATGGTGCGACCAAGATCGGTGAAGCGCAGTTTGGCCTCGGCACTAACAGCGATTATGGAACTTCAACGCTTACTACCACGGTGACGATTCCTAAGGGTGAAAGTAAGACAGTTGTAATCAAGGGTAGCTTGGCGGCGCAGGATGCCGTAAACGGTACTCCGGGTGCCTTCCTTGCTGTCACCTACGACGGTAACAACAATGGCATCAACGGCAACTACGCGACGGGTGCTGATTCGGGAGCGACCATCAGCGGTTCCTCCTCGGATGTCACCACGAACGGTGCGAGAGTTTATCGCACAGCGCCGACTGTTGCAGATGTTACAACGACGTATAATTCCAGCCGCACTCTGTCTGCGGGAAGCGATCTCTACGCTATCCGCGTAACGGCAGGTTCGGGGAGAGACATGGGTATTCACTCATTGTCCTTCGTGGTTTCGTCGGTTGGAGCAGGATCTATCTCCGGTTGGCAGCTCTTCGGACCCAATGGCGCAGTAAACGCCACGTCTATAGCTACCTCGACAAACGCTGGATATCTGAAGGTCGTCTTTGACTCAACTAACTCTGATCGCTTGATCTCAGCTGGTACGTCGAAAGACTTCAGACTCCGCGCAAGTACCATTAACGGACTTACGTCGAGCAGCGTTGAGACAGTCAGCATCAACCTCGAGAATGACACCTCCGACATCGTAGCGGTCTCTCCTGAACACGGCTTGGCAACAAGCTCACCAGGGACGCTCCTTGCACGGGTTCAGACGATTGTTCGATCCGCGGCTTCAACAACGGATAACTTCATCTGGACACCGTTCTCGACCACCACACCGCAGGCTGCTGCATCCATCGATAGCAATATCGACTGGACTAACAGCTACGGTATGACTGGTTTCCCAGGTGTTGGTCAGGATATGTCGACAATTACCTTCAGTCACTAATAGCCACTTGTGCCGAGCACATAGCTAAAGAGCGATGTGCTCGGGGTTAGCAAAAACCCCACCCATTTCGGGTGGGGTTTTTGTATTGGTGGACATGCTACAATGTCGGGAATGTCACCACGTATCTATATCGTCTGGGGTGTTGCCGCTCTTGTGCTTGCGGGAGCCATGTATCTCATCATCCGGGATTTTTCAGATTTTTCTCCGATGCCTTCGGTGACTGATACTGGAACAACCACACCGAATGGAACGGAGACAGGAGAATCTCCCAATGTTAAGCCAAATCACCCATCTCTTGATCGGCCGATTACGTTTCCGGCCGGAACCTCTGCCGAATCACGCCTACTTCTCGGCAATAAACTCAAGGAACTTATCCAGGTATTAAATAATAGCCCTTCTCACTACGACAGCTGGATTGACCTCGGCATTTATCGGAAGGAAATCGAAGACTACGAGGGTGCGCGGCAAGCGTGGGAGTATGCGACGAAACTTAATCCTACAAACTCGGTTGCCCACGGCAACTTGGGCAATCTCTACGGATACTATTTGAAAGATTCTACCCGCGCGGAAACGAGTCTTCGGAGCGCGATACAACAAAGCCCAAGCGAACCGTATTACTATGTTCAGACATATCTCTTCTATATTGACGTCGTGAAAGATTCGGCAAAGGCACTTGCGGTGATTGAAGAAGGACTTCGTGCTCTTCCGGGGGATTCCCAGCTCTCCGCCATTCTCGCGGAACTTCCGTTTTTCTAGGTCAAAGGGTGGTTATCCACATATGCACAGTATTTAACTACCTAATCTTATGCGGGGGGGGGTACAATAACTAGGTTGGGGGATTCTCAACGATTTTAACAGTAAAAAACTATTATGAATATCGCCTCACACATTAGTACCTACCGGGACATCTATCTCATCTTTTTATCAATACTTGCGGCGATCTTATTTATAGAGGGGGCCGCTTTTGCAGCCTCGACCATTAGCACGAATGTTTCAACAGACGGAACGCTTACGGTTAATGGCAACTCAACCTTTGGCGATGCGTCAACCGATGTAAACCTTTTTACTGGGACGCTTCAGGCATCAACGACGGCACTGTTTACGAGTGGATTTACCACTTTTGGTAACTGGACGGTTGACCAGGCGGCCACTACGACAGTGACATTCAACCAAACAGGCATCAACTTTGACTCGAACACTCTTGTCATTAGTCCGACCGCGAACCGGGTCGGTATTCTTACGGCGAACCCCACGACCGCCCTGGATGTTTCCGGGACCACGACGTCTTCGACCGGTATAACTGTTGGAGCGAGCGGTTCCGGTATTACCCAAATCCTTTTTGGGACTTGTACGTATAACCCCGGTGCTGCGGTGACGGCGAGTACCACCCGGAGCACCAACTGCACAGGCGCAACAGGTGTTCGTTCCAACGACCGGGTCTTCGTAACACCGCGTACCTTAGAACAGCACCTCATACTGGTGAGCGCGTCTTCAACGGCGAATGACGTGATTCAAGTGACGGTTTACAACACGGGCGTTAATGGAGGGAACATTACACCCGCATCGGCAACGTGGGACTGGCTTTCGTTCAGGTAGGCTGTTACAAGTATGATTTCTATGCCTACCTAGATGAACATGTCTAGATATTTTCCCTCACTCTTCGCCGCCATTCTCTTATTGTTTCCGGCTTTTGCATTTGCCGCATTCAATGATGTCACGCTCACCACTGATACCGTGATTACCGCGGGTGGTGTGAGCATGAATGTTTCAAGCAGTAATGCGACTATTGAATCAATAACGGTTGGGGCAAGCAGTTTTGACGTCGTGCTTCAGTCGGGATCATCCATTAAGGTTGAGGTCCCAAGCAAGCGCGCACTTTCACACAACGCGTTGGCAAGCCTTGTCGCTGAAAATACCTGTAATTCTACTGCATCAGCGCTTGCATTTTCTGCAACCGGCACTTCCGCAACGATAACCATCACCCCGCTTTCCACAACCTGTGGCGTCTCTGATTCAAGTTCAAGTACCTCTGCAGGCTCTGGAGGATTAGCCGCGGCAAGTGGCGGAATCGTCGGGCTCTTTGGAAAAGTAAATCAACAGCAAGATTCTCAACTTTTGACAACTCCAGGGGGACAGTCGCCGCAGGGAACCCAAGGTTCCGTCGTGTTTACGAAAACACTTCGTCTGGGGGCGTCTGGAGACGAGGTAAGAAAACTCCAAGAGTTTCTAGCGCGTGATAAAGATATTTACCCTGAAGGTAGGGTGACTGGGTACTTTGGCGCGCTTACGAGGGAGGCGGTACAGAGATTTCAGACCAAATACGGAATTGTCTCGCAAGGAACTGAACAAACGGCCGGCTATGGCTTAGTCGGTCCAAAGACAAGGGCAAAAATTGCTGAAGTATCTGGCTCGGTAGAGTCGTCTTTCCCCGCGCCGGCGGGAGTCTCTCCTGTTTCCCCCCCACCCCAGCTGGTAGAGCCTCAAGCAACCGCCACACTTCAGGCGAAGCTTGACCTCTTGAAAATAGAGCTCGCCACTCTCATTGAGCGTCTCAAGCAGGCCCAGGTAGCACCGCCACCCGTTCCGGCGCCTCAATCCCCAGCAAATAAGCAGCCTTCTATCGGATACGGCCAAACTAATCCATAGCGGATAAAAAACTCCAGTTCCCCTTAATCACTTAAACACCCATTTGGAAGTTTCGCTTCCAAATGGGTGTTTAAGGTAGGAACATTATTTTCCCCCTGAATAGCTTTTTGAAAATACCGAAAAATGTCTTATAATTTATCTATTGCATGCTATAGCATGAAAAAAACTATCGCGATCGCGTTACTTATTGTACTTGTCCCAGTTTCGGCACAGGCAAAAGTAACAATTACTGAAATTGCATGGATGGGAACGGACATATCCGCAAATGACGAGTGGATTGAACTCTATAACGATGGAGGAGAGGGGGTTTCGCTCGATGGACGGACGCTCGAAGCTCTTGACGGTACGCCACTTATCATACTCTCGGGTACGGTGCCCGCGACATCTTTTTTCCTCCTTGAGCGCACCGATGACGACACGGTGCCGAATATTCCAGCCGATCAGATTTACGTCGGCGCCCTGGGGAATAACGGAGAAGTACTTGTTCTTAAAAACGGAGGAATTGAAGTGGAGCGCATTGATGCATCGGCCGGCTGGCCAGCAGGAGACAATGGAACGAAAGAAACAATGCAACGAAGCGGTGCTTTGTGGGTGACCGGGACATCGACACCCCGCGCCTTAAATGTTTCTCCACCGCCAGGAGGAAATGACCAAGACCAAAGTGACGTAGTGGTGGATGACGACGGAGGTACACCACTACTCCCGTCTGCACATTCAAATCCTGCTCCGGTAACGCCCGCTCCGCGTGAGTACAGCATTGTTGTAGATGCCGGCAGAGACCGGCTCGGTACGCCGGAAGCGCCAATCGTATTTCGTGGGCGAGTAGTAGATACGAAAGGAGCCCTGCTCGGTGGCGCGTCGTATCGTTGGACATTTGGTGACGGATCACTCAAAGAGGGCGAAGTGGTGACACATACGTATGAGTATCCAGGGACCTATAACGTTGTTTTAAACGTACAGTGGAACGACATGTATGCCGTGGGACGTTCTCGGATCAGGGTTGTTCCTGCAGAGATCGGACTCAAGAGTCTCGACCAAGAAAAAACTCCTGCGATCGTGATTGAGAATTATTCTGTATATGAAGTGAATCTCGGCGATTGGAAACTTGTATCGAATGAAAAACCCTTTTCATTTCCGGTTGATACGATTATTGATCCGGAGGCATCGCTCACACTTTCTCTCGAATCCATAGGTCTCCCGAGAGGAAAGGAATTCATGCTTTTGAACCCACAGGGGGAGGAATTTGTACGCCTTGAGGGTATGGGCGGCAATTTGCCACTTCCAACACCTTCGTCTTCGACAGACTCTGCGGCGGATGCTCGAGATATCATTTTGGCTCAACTGAAAGATACGGAAGAGAAACTTCTTGTGATTAATAAGGCAGTAGCCCGGATGAGTGCTCAAGAACGAGAGCAGTCTCGCGAAAGTAATGATGTAGCTCTCGAGCAGATCGACAAGAAGAATTCGGTAGAGGTAGCAGAAAAAACAACCGAGGGGACAATGAGTGAAGCCGCGCTTCTCATTGAAACAGTGATCGTTGGAGAGGATGAAGGAATGTTTGTGAAGATTGTTTTGCTCCCGCGCCGCGCCGCACGGTATATTACAACTTTCTTCGGGAGAGACCGCTAAATGACTCTCTTAAACAAAACGAATTCCGGAAAGGTGGCAATTTTTTTGCTTTCCCTTATTGTACTTTCCTTTCTCTTAGTCATCGCATTCTATGTACTTCGGTATGTATAGAGGGACATTGACTCTTTTTTTCTTTCCGCTATACTCTCTCTAAGCCGTAGAAAATAGGCACCCCAAGAATCGGGGAATAAGCCCTATTGAGGTCGAACCAGCCTACCTACCGGTAGGCAGGCCCAAAACGGGCTCACGCGGCGAAAGCCGCTTTCTTTTTATTCATTGGAATCATAAACGATGGCAATCACACGGGAGAAAAAGAAGGAAATTATAGATGAAGTTTCGAAGCTCATTGCCGACGCGAAACTCGTCGTCTTTGTAAATTTCCACGCCCTCTCTGTCTCAGACGAGGGCAAGCTTCGGAAGACACTCCGCTCGAGCGGTTCCGGGTACCGCGTCGTTAAAAAAACTCTCTTACGTCGCGTACTTGGTGAATCGGGTACAGGTGGAAGCATACCCGAGCTTACGGGTGAAGTGGCGCTTGCATACGGGAGTGATGATGTACTTTCTACTGCGCGTGAGATGTACGCGTTTCAAAAACGCTCTCTCGGGACCTTGACGATTGTGGGGGGCATATTTCAGGGTTCGTACATTGATGCCGTAACCGTACTGACGCTTGCTACGATACCATCTCGAGAAGCACTCTACGGAAGACTCGCGTGGACACTCTCGGCTCCGGCCTCTGGGTTTGTCCGGACCCTCGGAGAGGTCACTACATCGTTTGTTCGTGGTTTAAGTGCTATTCATAGAGCACGGTCGGCAGTATAAGTAACTAACAAAAACAACAACATGACAGAAAGTGAAACAAAAAAAGACGCTGTCCCAGCAAAGTTTAAGGATATCGTCAAAACGATTGAGGAGATGACCGTTATTGATCTCTCGGAACTCGTTAAGGTATTCGAGGAACGATTTGGAGTTTCTGCTCAGCCGCAACAGATGGTTATGGCGTCGCAAGGGGGTGGTGCGGCGGATGGAGACACAGGTGCTGAAAAAGCAACTGTCGATCTCGAGCTTACGGCCGTCGGAGACCAGAAAGTTCAAGTCATCAAGGCAGTGAAAGATGCACTTGCTCTTGGTCTTAAAGAAGCGAAGGATCTCGTTGACGCGGCTCCGTCCTCACTCAAGAAGGGAATGAAGAAGGAAGATGCAGAGGCGCTCAAAAAGACGCTTGAAACAGCCGGAGCTACGGTTCTCATCAAGTAGCTAGTCTTACCTACTCTAAAACGGGGTCTGTCTTTCGACAGGCAGGCCTGCCTGTCGGTAGGCAGGTTTGAGTTTGGATAGTGAGAGTGCTACTATGGCGTGCTATGGATGCACTCGAAGAACTTTTAGGCGGACCACAGCGCTTGAGGGTGCTAAAACTTTTTATCCAAAATCCTGAAGTTTCTTTTGATAGCGCTCAGATTACGCGGCGGTCCCGCGTTCCCGAGCGCGCCGTGCATCGCGAGCTTTCTTTTCTCGGACGTATTCACTTCATCAAATCGAAACGTGCGGGGAAAGGTAAAGTATGGCTTTTAAATCCCGTTTTCCCGATTCTCACATCCCTCACCCATCTCTTGACGAGCGCTCGATCTCTCGATAGTGGTTATCTTGCGCGGCAATTTAGAAGTATTCGCGGAATTAAACTCATTATCGCGGCCGGCATATTTATCAAAGATGATAGAAGCCGACTTGACCTTCTCATTGTCGGTGATCGAGTGAATAAGCGTCGCGTTGAGGCGGTGATTAAGCGCGTTGAAGCGGAGGCGGGAAAAGAGTTGACCTACTACATCTGCGCAACCGATGACTTCACCTATCGCCTCGGCGCATATGACAAGTTTATTCGAGATATTCTCGACCATCCTCACGAGAAAGTCATCAATAAGCTCGGCGTTGTTTAGGTTTTCCTTTATCCACACAAGACCCCATAATCGACCCCCCACGTGGTAGAATAACTCTAGAGTTATTCGTATGTTTGGGGTGGTTTCAGGGTCGGTGGGACTGCCTGAAGCGGAGTGAGAGACGCTCCGTGTTACCAGTTTTATTTCTAGCTATCGAATCAATCTATGACAACCGGAGAAGTAATGAATAATGTCCTTGTTGCCATTGGAGACTCGTTCACCGAAATCTCAGCGGGGACCGTCGCATCCATACCGAAGATTTTTTTCGCACTGGTTATCTTTGTTTTTGGGTGGGTCGTGGGATCCGTCATTGGCAGGTTTGTGACGCAGGTCATCGGGGCGCTTAAAGTTGATCGGGCGATGGAACAACTTGGTGTCGGCACGGTAGTTTCGCGTGCCGGATTCAATCTCAACACCGGGCTTTTCTTCGGGAAAATTGTTGAGTGGTTTATCATCATCATTTTCCTCGTCGCCGCAATTGACGTTCTTGAGCTCTCGCAGGTGAATGAATTTCTGCGGACGACCGTTCTCAGTTATCTGCCGAATGTTATCGTCGCGGCATTCATTCTTGTCATCGCGGCAATGCTTGCCGAGGCAGTTCAGAGGGTCGTTACCGGATCAGCTCGTGCGGCAAGAGTACCTTCAGCGGGACTTATGGGTGGTGTTGCGAAGTGGTCAATCTGGGTATTCGCAATTATTGCCGCTCTCGTTCATCTCGGTATTGCCGTTCAACTCTTGAACACTCTCTTCACTGGACTTGTGGGAATGCTCGCGCTCGCGGGCGGACTTGCATTCGGTATGGGAGGGAGAGACGCGGCGGCGCGTTATCTTGAGAAACTCCGCGGCGATATTTCTCACCGCTAAGGAGTTAAGAAACTGGATTTATAGGTGTGAAACGGTGTTGACAGGGAACTGTTGACACCGTTTTGCGTTTACGTATACTTAGGGCACACATGATGCGTACGAAGAAACCGGCTCGAAAGCGGAAGGGGTAGCTCGCGTAAGTGAGTTCGATTCCCTGCCGCTCCTAAGCGGCTTTTTTATTTCTTCGTCGGCTTGAACATTGACAACTGATTGAAGTAATGAGGGTCAAAAAGTAAGTAAGAAGCAAGATGCGGCTTATCTATTTAGGGATCTCCCCCGGCTCGAGCGAGCGTGGTTGGTAGATTCCCTAATAGGAAAGAAAGAGCATATGGTGGATGCCTTGACTCTACAGGGCGATGAAGGACGCGGCTTAGCTGCGATAATCCTCGGGAAGGTGCCTAGCAACCGTTGATCCGGGGGTCTCCGAATGGGGGAACCCATCCCGCGTTATGGCGGGATATCTCGAGCTCGAAGGGGTTCGAGAAGCGCACCCAGGGAAGTGAAACATCTCAGTACCTGGAGGAAGAGAAAGCAATATTGAATTGCTTTCTCTCCGATTCTCCGCGCAAGCGGAGAAATTGCCAACGTTGTACTTACGTACAACGTTGGCAGTAGGCGAGAACGAAAGTTTTTGCACGGAGGGAAAGCAGTTCTGTGATTCCCTTAGTAGCGGCGAGCGAAACGGGAAGAGCCCAAACCTCTCGACAGGCTCAGAGTAAATCTCAATAAATATGACGGGGGTTTATTCTGAGCTTGTTGAGGGGGGTTGTAGGAAAGTTCCTTTCCCGCTTTAAGCGGGAGAAAGAGTTATAAAGTGTTGCGTTAGCAGAAACCGCTGGAAAGCGGTGCCGAAGAGGGTGATAGCCCTGTACGCGAAAACGCAACGCCTCTTTGGAATTTCTCCTGAGTACCTCAGGACATGACTGGCCTGGGGGAATCCGGCAGCACTAACTGCCAAGGCTAAATACCTGTAGAGATCGATAGTGAACTAGTACCGTGAGGGAAAGGTGAAAAGCAGTCCGTTGAGGACGTTGAAATAGAACCTGAAACCATATGCTTACAAGGAGACGGAGCCCCTCACTTGGTTTGATAAATGTTCGGTGGCAGGTTGTTGTGCCACGTATGATATTTGTCGGCCCAAGCGAGGGGTGACGGCGTGCCTATTGAAGAATGAGCCAACGAGTTTATGTGTACTGCAAGCTAAGCCCTTCTGGGGTGGAGCTAAAGGGAAACCGAGTGTTAATAGCGCAAATGTCACGCTGCGTACACAGCCGAGGGAATTCGAATCTCGGCTGTGGACGTATTCTTGACGGTAGTATGCATAAGACCCGAAGCCAGGTGAGCTTGCCATGAGCAGGGTGAACCCCGACGAAAGTCGGGGGGAGGCCCGAACCGGTTGGCCGTGCAATACCATCGGATGACTTGTGGTAAGGAGTGAAAAGCTAATCGAACCTGGTAATAGCTGGT
>CAYIAA010000006.1:0-44662 GCA_964361405.1 uncultured Candidatus Saccharibacteria bacterium | reverse complement strand
ACGCGGCGTTAGCCGCGTCGCGTGAAAATTTTAGTGATTCCAACTCTCTGCTCCGGCGCCAGGACTCGAACCTGGAACCTAGCGATTAACAGTCGCTTGCTCTACCATTGAGCTACACCGGAATAACGTTACTATAGGGGTTTTTTTAAGAATCGTCCACAGTAATAGTGCCAGGCGGTATATACTATGTATATGCAAAAGATAAAGATCGAACAGCATAGTTCCCTTGGCGCGGTGTGGGTGTGGGGATGGCTCTTCACGATTGGATTTTTGCACCTAACGTTCTGGGAAGGTGTACTCGCGCTTGTTTTGTGGCCATACTATCTCGGCGTATTCGCCTCGATTTCATAGTGAATACGAAAGTGTTATACTAAATTTTATGGCATTGTATCTCGGGATTTTACTTGCTGGATTTGGGGGAGGGGTTGTACGCGGGCTTGTGGGGTACATCAAGTACCGAAATTCGTATAAAAACACTCCTTTCATGCCGAGCTACTTTGCATTTAGCGTTCTTGTCTCGGGCGTCGTGGGGCTTCTCGTCGCCTGGGTGACGCAAGACCTCGGCGTCACGTTTTTGGGTCTATCCACCATCACACCAGCTCTCGCACTCATCATCGGCTACGCTGGTGGCGACTTTATCGAGAATCTATTTAAAATCCTCACCGGCAAAACTTCGTTCTACAAAATTCCTGTCCTGAAGCAGTAGCTTGTGGCGCTCATCAGTAGCATGTATTCTTGCGGGATGGTCACTTAGCGTTGGGTTGAAAAACGCCCTATTCGCGAGGAATAGGGCGTTTTTAGAGGATTCGCTGATCTATACTATTCTATTGCCTTTTCAGGTTTTCTGCGTCTTCTTCTCAGGCGCCGTTTTTCCCGGTGTTCCTGTCGGAGTTCTTTGTCCACTTCTTCCTGGAGACGCTGTGCCAGCTCAGAAATTCTGTCGAACCCGCCGTACCGACCCGATTCCCAAATCACCATTGGTCTTTCTTCCCACCGCTCAACTGGAGCATCCGCGATGGCGTACTCGATGCCGAACTGGTTCAGAAGCCTTTGGATTTTCTCGCTTTCGTGGGTCCCATCGGGAATGAGAATGACCCTTTCTCCGGCATGCAGAAGACCTCTCCTATTTTCCATAAAACCCCCATTATTTGTACAAACCGAATTGAGTGTGAACTTTTTTTTCAATCCGCGCAAGCACAGCCGTTTTTGCATCCGATCCGTGTTACACTGATCATCCAATGAAGAGGATCTATAAAGATTCGCTCGCGTATCATAAAAAGTATAAAGGAAAGCTTGCCATTTCAAGCAAAGTTCCGATGCGAACTCGCCGCGATCTTTCGCTTGCATACACGCCGGGCGTCGCGCAGGCGTCCATTGAGATAGGGAAGAATTCGGAGAGAGCGTATGACTATACGCTGAAGCAAAATAGCGTCGCCGTAGTCTCCGACGGTTCTGCCATTCTTGGGCTCGGCAATTTAGGAGCCGCGGCCGCGCTCCCGGTGATGGAAGGGAAGGCGATCCTTTTTAAGGAGTTCGCGAACGTGGATGCATTTCCGATTTGCCTCGACACGCAAGATACCGAGGAAATCATTCAAACGGTGAAACATATTGCCCCGGCATTCGGCGGTATCAACCTCGAAGACATCGCCGCGCCACGGTGTTTTGAGATTGAGCGGCGGCTCTCCGCCGAGCTCAAAATTCCGGTGATGCACGACGACCAGCACGGCACTGCGGTTGTCGTACTCGCGGCCTTCATCAATGCGCTCAAAGTAAAAAAGCTTAGTCCGTCGCGCGCTCGAGTCGTCATAAACGGCGCGGGGGCCGCGGGAACTGCCATTACACGAATTTTGCTCCGTTACGGCGTGCGGCATATTATAGTTCTTGACTCAAAAGGCGCTCTCTATCGCGGGAGGCGCGATCTAGAAGGGGAGAAAAAGGATTTAGCGCAGCTCACGAATCGCGAGGGTATGAAAGGAAATCTCGCGCACTCTCTCATCGGGATGGATGTTTTTATTGGCGTGAGCAAGGGAGATCTTCTTACCGGAGCACTGGTTCGGAGTATGGCGCCGAAGCCGGTCATCTTTGCACTCGCGAATCCCACACCCGAAATCTTGCCGCTTCAGGCGAAGGCGGCCGGCGCCTTTATCACCGCGACTGGGCGATCGGATTTCCCCAATCAAATCAACAATCTCTTGGCATTCCCCGGTATTTTCCGCGGAGCTCTCGATCGCCGTATCGGGTGTTTTACGGAGGCCATGTACTTGCGTACCGCAAAAAACCTCGCTGGGTGCATTACCCACCCCACTCCGACGAAAATTATCCCCGATATTTTCGATAAACGGGTTCTCCGTGCCGTTTCTGACGCCATTCGCTAAAATCTCGTGTTATACTTAATATAATCTCGTCTCGCAATTTACGATGAAACTCAATATCAAGGCGACAACGATTGATCTGACACCCGAGATTAGGGGCTACATCGAGAAGCGACTTGAAAAGATTGAACGATTTATTGATGCCCTTGAAGAGAAACCTGTCGTCCGTGTTGAGGTGGGCAAGACCACCCTCCACCACGAATCCGGCTCCGTATACCGTGCGGAGATTCAAGTCTACTATTTAAGCAAGGTTCTTCGGGCCGTTAGTGAAGCAGAAGATCTCTACGCCGCAGTTGACAAAGCACAGGAAGAAATACTGGAAGAGATAACAACCCGGAAAGAGCTCCGCCAGACCATGCTCAGGCGTGGCGGCAGGTTTATCAAAGATACGCTCCGCCGGTTTTATCGTTAGTCAGATATCTACTCCTCAATGAGCCCTCAATCCGCCATTTGCTGGGTAGTATTTCTTACTGTTGTCAGTATTGCTTTTATTATTCTCATGAGTTATGCCGGATCCGTTCAAGCTGAAATGGATTTATTTTTTGTATCACAAATAAGTTTATAGTATCTCCGCTGGATCGACGACAACGCTATAGGAGAGAGAAAGGGAGCGTAGGATTGTCGTTAATTCGGCATCGGGCCAACTCTCCCGCGGAATTTTAAGAAGAGCGTGGAGGATATAGAGTCCTTTCAGGGTTTCCGTGAATGCCGGAAAAACAATCGGTTGCCACTTTGATGCAAGCTTTTCGAGCTTCCGCATTTCTTCCGTGACGGCCTCGCGATTTCCTTTTTGCGTAATTTTTACCAAGACCGAGTACGGAGGATAATTCCATTTTTTGCGGCTCTCGAGTTCACTGCGATAAAAACCGCCGATATTCCCTTGCGTGAGGAAGGGGAAAATCAGTTCATCGGGCCGCCGAGTTTGAACGAAGAAACGCCGCGCCGCGAGTGATTTTACCTCGGCAATGAGATTTGTTGTCCGCTCACCCATCCGGAAATCAGGTATGGCAAAGAGCGAATCGATAGAAAGAATGGCGGTATTCTCGACGCGGCGAGAGAGGTAGTAAAGCGCGGCTTCGGTTCCCAAAAGAATGCCGCCCTTTTTAGCGAGGAATTGCCCGACGATTTCCGCTCCGCCGCCTGCTTTTTTCGCCGCATCACTCTCAAGGAGAAAAAGCGGTGCATTCGGGAATTTCTTTTTTATTTCTTCGGCGGCGCGGTCAATGCCGATGCCGAGCGCAAAGAGACGCCAACCGCCACACTCACGGCAGAGTGTGTTCGCCCTCGAGCGGGCATAGCATTTGTGACACACATAGACGGTTTCCTCGAATTTTTTTCCCGATTTTGTCGTGTGCTCTTCTTGGTGGAGAACGAGAGGGGACGTACAGTGCTCACAGGTGAGCACACTGCCGCAGTCGTTACAAACGGTACTCGGAGCGAAACCTTTCCTCCCGACAAGGAGAAGCGTCTTTTCTCCCATACGCCCGGCACCTTCGAGGAGTTTCAGGAGCGGATCACTTATGATACGAAAAGGTTTTTCTTCGCGGTACGTGCGCATATCAATCACTTCCTCCGGATAGATTCGAGCGGGGTGCGAGGTTGCGTGACGGAGTTCCGAATAGAGGCCACGCTCCATTTTATAGATTGTCTCGAGACGGGTGGTGACGTCGCCTACGATGAGTTCACCGGAGATTTCCCGTGCAAGAAGCTCGGCGAAGGCGCGAGTATCGAGGTATGGCCGCGTCAAATGCTTATAGATAGTGGCGTGATCGCGTTCTATCACGATGGTTTTTAAATCTCTCCTCGGGAGAGAAAGAAGCATGCTCGTTCCTACGGCGAGTATTGGATGCCCCGGAGCGAGTATTTTTCGCCACAACTCATCGAACTTTCTGGCGGGGAGCGAAGCATGGATGCCGAAGGTGAATTCCTCGATGCCGCGCGAGAGCGCACTCTCCACGCTCTCAACCTCGTAGATACTCGGGACTATTACATAGACCGATTCTCCCCGGGCAAACGCTTCCCGCACTACGCTCCGATAGGCGCTCATTCGTTCTTCCAAAGGGGATTGTACCACCCGGCCAAGAGTCCATTTTGTTTTCTCGCGCGGACGAGCATCAAACGGTTCTTCGGCGGGGAGGGCGAGCTTTCCCGCCCGGGCAAGAAGCGCCCGGGGAATTAAGTTTTTTAAAACGAGGCCAAGCGGCGCCGCATAGAAACGCGAGAGAGCAATTGCCGCGCGGATAAATTCCGCTCCGACGAGACGCTCCGCCCGAAGGACGCCGATCTTTTTCAGCTGATACTCTTTTGACCGGAGTTCTCCACGAAGCGCGCGCGCCTCGGTCGACCCGAGGACGAGAGCACTTACTTCTTTTCCGCGAAGGGGAATAGTGACGATTGCCCCCGGGTCGACCCGGGCTTCACTATAGTAGGTGAGCTCATCGCGGAATACCCCCCGCATTATCGGAATCACGGTTAGGACGTACATAGTCGAATTGTAACAAAAGCGAAGAGAAGATTGGGATACATTTGTGCCCCGCTCCGGGCTCACGTAAAATGGCGAAATGGCATCAGACTTTCATATTGAAGGGCTCGGCGGGAAGCGCACGCTCTCGGGCGAGATAGCGGTTCGCGGCGCAAAGAATGCCGCACTGCCGGCATTCGCGAGCTCACTTCTTTTTTCTGAGAGCATCGAACTCGAGAATGTTCCCGACATCGAAGACATAAAAAGAATGGCCGAACTTCTCTCATCAATCGGAGCCCGGGTTGAACATATCGCTCCGGAGAAATATCGGATTTCATCTCCCACCAAAGTTGTGCCGGATATGCCGGTCGAGGTTACGAAAAAATTCAGAGCATCGGTCGTTCTTACCGGTCCTATTCTCGCGCGAGAGGGAAGAGTTTCATTTCCCGCGCCCGGAGGTGATTTAATTGGCGCTCGACCGATTGATCTTTTTCTCGAAGGTTTTGTCCATATGGGTGCGCGACTCTCCATCCATGCGGGAATCTATACACTTGAAGCGCCCAAGCGTGGGCTTACGGGGTGCGAGATTATTCTCCGCCAGCAGAGTGTTACCGCGACGACTGCCCTTGTCATGGCCGGGCTTCTCGCCAAAGGTACGACGGTCATAAAAAACGCCGCATTTGAGCCAGAAATTGTGAGTTTAGTGAAGTTTCTCAAACGCTCCGGCGGGAAGATCGATGGGGAGGGGACACCAACGCTCACTATAGAGGGTGGAGGACTTTTGAAGCCAGCTCCAGAGCCTTACCGGGTTCCACCGGACAGAATTGAAGCCGGATCATTTCTTATTCTCGGTGTTCTCGCGGGGAGTCATGTGGTGATTACAAACTGCAATTCCTCCGAGCTCGATGTGCCGATTGAAATGATACGGTACGCATCAGATGCCGAGATTATCGTGGGAAAAAATCGCATCGAAGTGAAAAACAAACGATCGCCCTCTATTCGCGCGACCAATGTTCGAACGCATGAGTATCCGGGATTCCCGACTGACCTCCAGGCGCCGATGACCGTTTTCTTGACGCAGGCCGAAGGAGAATCCCTTATTTTTGAGACGATTTTTGAGAGCCGGTTGGGTTACATCCCGGAACTCGTTCGTATGGGAGCGGACATCACTGTCTGTGATCCGCACCGTGCGATCGTACGCGGTCCGCGAGAACTTCGTGGAGCCGAACTCACGAGCCCGGACGTTCGAGCAGGACTCGCCTATATCCTTGCCGCGATTGTTGCAAAAGGCCCAAGCGTCATCCATAATGTCTACACTATTGACCGTGGATACGAGCGAATTGAAAAACGTTTTGCCTCGCTCGGGCTCGACATCGAGAGGGTGGAGGCCCGAGACTAAGAGTCCACTCGTTCTCGGGCAGTAGATTCTTTTCAACGCATGAATCTATTAAATCTATGGGTATTTTTTCAACCAAACTCGGTATTGACCTAGGGACGGCGAACACACTCGTGTTTTCCCCGGGGAGGGGAATCGTGTTAAACGAGCCATCGGTGGTTGCCGTCTCGGAACAGGAAAATAAAATTTTGGCCGTCGGGAACGAGGCGAAGCAAATGATTGGTCGCACTCCTGATTCAATTGTCGCGTATCGTCCGATGAAGGACGGCGTCATCGCGGACTATCGCGTAACAGAAGCGATGTTGCGCTATTTTATCGCGAAATCGTTACCGAAGTGGAATTTTTGGAAACCGGAAGTGATTGTATCTGTGCCTGCGGGAGTTACCTCGACGGAACAGCGGGCGGTCATTGAGGCGGGGATACGGGCCGGCGCGCGGCGGGCATATGTCGCGAAGGAACCCATTTTGGCCGCCATTGGAGCTGGAATACCGATTTACGAAGCGCGGGGAAATATGATCGTTGATATCGGCGGTGGGACGACCGATGTTGCCATCATTTCCTTGGGCGGTATTGTTGCCTCAACATCGGTTAAGTGCGCAGGAGACAAGATTGACCAGGCCATAGCTGACTACATCAAGAAAGCGTTTAACCTCGGCATTGGCGACAAGACTGCCGAGGATGTAAAAATCCAGATCGGGTCAGCGGTTCCGCTTGAGGATGAACTTTCGATGACGGTGAAGGGACGGGATTTTTTGACCGGACTTCCTCGCACTGCGGAGATTAGGACGAATGAAATTGTCGGAGCGATTGAAAATGAGCTCAAGAAAATCGTGAAGGCGATCAAAGACGTGCTTCAATCGACCCCCCCCGAACTTTCCGCAGATATCATTGACCGCGGCATTACGATGACGGGAGGGTCGTCACTCCTCCGAAATTTTCCAGAACTCATCTACCGAAGGACCGGTGTACATGCAACAGTTGCCGATGATGCACTCTACTGCGTTGCACGGGGGACGGGCGTTGCACTCGACCACCTTGATGTCTATAAAAAAAGCATCATTTCTAAGCGATAAATCGTCTCCGGATATTCTGGAGAAACATTTTTCCGGAGCGGGGCTTTTGCACGCGTACCATCTCGTGAGTGACGATCCGGGTATCGTGGAACGCCTCCGGAGGAATCTTCTGGGAAAAATACCGGAGGAGCGAGCGCATCTCGACATCTTAGTGATAGAATCTCGAAGTTTCGGGATAGACGAAGCCCGTAAACTTCGCGCAAGCGTTTCACAGAGAGCTTTTAGCGGCAGGCGTTTTGTTATACTGAAAATTCACGCATTCACGGAGGAAGCCCAACAAGCGCTTTTAAAGACCATGGAAGAACCGGGTCTCGGAAATCACTTTTTTTTCATTACCGATATGGAGAGTGCCGAGGCGCTTTTACCGACACTGCGTTCTCGGCTTGTCCTTGTTCGTGACTCTCTCCCCAAGCACATAGAGAAAAAGGAGGTCCGTCTATTTCTAGAGAGTGCTCCCGCGACGCGATTCAAACTCGTTCGGAAGATTCTTGAGAGCGAAGACCGTACTCAAGCGGAAGAGTTTTTCCGTGGCATTGAAGTTGCGATTAAAGAGAATATTGAGAGAGGGAAGGATATATCACTTGGGTCATTCTATCGGGAGTTCATTCGATTGGGAGAGTATTTGAGGCGGCCGAGTAGTAACTTGAAAATGATTCTCGAGCACATAGCGCTTGTTTGTCCGACAATCGAGGGGAAGGTGCGTGAAAGCGCTTGACTGGGGGTTTGTCGAGGAGAGCGTGTACGTGATAGCATACTATTTTATTCACCATTATGTACGACTTTACGTCGCTTAAGACAAATATCGAAGAGACATACAGTTGGCTCAAAAAAGAGTTCTCCGGGATTCGCAGTGGACATGCATCAACTCTTATACTTGAGGATATGCCAGTCTTAGCATATGGTGTCGAGACTCCAATGAAGCACATCGCTTCGCTTTCGGTGGAAAATGCGCGGACACTTCGTGTTTCTCCGTGGGACAAGACTCACGTGAAAGCTATCCAAACCGCGATTGAGCGCGCAAATCTCGGTCTCTCGACCGCGGCCGACGAGAGTGGTGTTCGAGTGGCGTATCCGGAACTCACCGGAGAGAGTCGCGCACGGCTTATAAAGTCAGCGAAGGAAAGGCTTGAGCGGGCGAAAGTACAACTTCGCCATGAGCGCGACTGTGTGTGGCATGAGATTCAAGAGCGGGAAAAAGAAGGGGGTATGGGAGAAGACGAAAAGTTCCGTGCTAAGGACGAACTTCAACGTTATATTGATGAGGCAGGCAATTCACTCGAGGAAGCGCTTGCTAAGAAAGTTCGGGAGCTCGGCGAGTAAAAAATACAATGCCAACGATACTTATTTTTTTTCTCATTTTCAGTGTCCTCATTATTTCGCATGAATTTGGGCATTTCATAACGGCTCGGCGCGTCGGCATGCGCGTTCTTGAATTCGGTTTCGGATTTCCTCCCAGACTTTTTTCATGGAAACGGCGCGGGACGGAGTATACACTAAACGCGATTCCTTTCGGCGGGTTCGTGCGGATTCTCGGCGAAGATGGCCCAGAGGAAAACCCTCCATCTGGCCATCCCGATTTCGGGGCATTTTCCCTCACGGCCCAAGCATTCGTGATTGCGGCCGGCGTTCTCTTTAATCTCGCTCTCGCGTGGATACTTCTCTCGGTGGGATTTGCCACGGGCGCACCCGCTTCGTTTGATGAGAAATATGCGGCGTATATACATGATGCGAGAATCATCGTGAGTAATGTGGGAATTAATACTCCAGCGGAAGGCGTGGGGATAAAAACAGGCGACACCATCATTTCGATCAAGGAAGGGGATGACCTCATTCGCGTTACAGAGTCTCTCGACACGAAAGCGATCGCGGATTTTATCGACAAGGCGGGTGAGGGTGAGGTATTACTCACCTTAAAGCGAGGTAGCGAGGAGATTAAGATAGAAGTGGTGCCCGAGGCGAATATTGTTCCGGGGCGTTTTGCGATTGGAATAACACTCGATTCTATAGGAACGATGAAATTACCCCTCCACTTAGCTGTCTGGGAAGGGCTTCGCCGGACAATCGACCTTTCATACTTAACGCTTTCCGCAATCGGTGGGCTCGTTTACGGAGCTCTCTCGGGCGGAGCCGACCTTTCAACGCTTGCCGGACCGGTCGGCATTTACACCATCGTGGGAGAAGCGGGCGGGCTCGGTTTTTCTTATCTTCTTAGTTTGACCGCGCTTCTTTCTATTAGTATTGCGCTCATCAATATTTTGCCCTTCCCGGCTCTTGATGGAGGACGACTCTTCTTCCTTCTGATTGAAGCACTCCGGGGTGCGCCACTCAATCCTCGTTTCGTAAAAATATCGAATCTTTTCGGCTTTGGACTTCTTCTTCTCATCATGGTTTTGATTTCTTACCACGACTTCGTCCGCCTCGGTTTTCTCGGCACTTAGCGGGCTACCTTCCTTCCTTATCCTCTGCCCTCGGTAGAATCCCCGAGTGGTAAAACGTTTGCCTTTTGGGTAAGATGGGTCTCATGCGAATGAGCGCCTTATTTGGAAAGAGCCGTCGGGAGGCACCGAAGGATGAATTGGCGCGAAATGCCACACTCCTTATCCGAGGAGGTTTTGTTGACAAGCTTTCCGCCGGTATTTATTCATATCTCCCGCTCGGACTTGCTGTTCTCCGCAATATCGAAACCATCGTCCGCGAAGAAATGAATTCGCTCGGCGCGCAAGAAGTTCTACTTCCCTCACTTCATCCAAAGGAAAATTGGGTGACGACCGGACGATGGGAGAGTGTTGACGACCTATACAAATTGAAAGATGCATCCGAAAGAGAATTTGCTCTTGGAGGGACACATGAAGAGGTTATCGTCCCGCTTGCAAAACAATTCATCTCATCATATCGGGATCTTCCGAAAGCGCTTTATCAAATCCAGAATAAATTCAGGATGGAACTCCGGGCGAAAAGCGGACTCCTTCGGGGGAGAGAGTTTCTGATGAAAGACTTATACTCTTTTCACGCGGATGAAGCCGACCTCGATTCTTTTTATGAACGCGTGCGCCGGGCATACGAAACGATTTTTAAGCGTGTTGGTCTCGGCGCTCACACCCATTTTACGTATGCGTCGGGAGGAACATTCAGTGAATTTTCCCATGAATTTCAAGCGCTTTGTGAGGCAGGTGAGGATATTATTTATCTTTGCAAAGGTTGTTCCGAGGCTATAAATAAGGAGATTTTCAAGACCGGCCAAGTGTGCCCCGGTTGCGGCGGCAAGGAATTCGAGGAAAAAAAAGCGATTGAAGTCGGGAATATTTTCAAGCTCAAGACTAAGTTTACCGAGCCATTCGAGCTCACCTTCGCTGGGAGTGACGGCGCGAAGCACTACCCCCTCATGGGATGTTTCGGCATCGGAATTGGAAGACTTTTGGGAACAATCGTAGAGATTCACTCCAACGATAAAGGGATTCTATGGCCCGAGAGCGTCGCACCGTATCAGGCGCATCTTATTTCCGCGTCTCCCGAGAATAAAGAAGTTTCCCATGCAACGGACCAGCTCTATGAAAAATTGAAATCGGGTGGTTCACGAATTCTTTACGACGATAGGGATATCCGAATCGGCGAGAAATTTAACGACGCCGATCTTATCGGTATCCCGGTGCGGCTCGTTCTCTCGGAGAAAACACTTCTCGCGGGAGAGGTTGAGAAAAAATTGCGTTCGGGAGATATGGTCGAGATGGTGAAACTCAATGGCGCTATTCTCGCGTAAAAATATGAAAAAAAGAATCTACGAACTTTTTTCGAACGACATCGGTATTGACCTGGGAACTGCCTATACCCTCGTCTATGTTAAGGGGCAGGGGATTATCATCAACGAGCCTTCCGTAGTCGCTCTGAACCAGAAGACGGGGCGGATTGTCGCTATTGGGGGAGATGCGAAACAGATGCTCGGGAGAACCCCGCTTCATATTCAAACGGTGCGACCGCTCGTTGATGGCGTGATTTCGAACTTCGAGGTCACGGAGGAAATGCTCACATACTTTCTCCGGAAGGCAGAACAGCGTTCACGGCAGTTTCTTCATCCCCGGGTCGTTCTCGGCATCCCGACGGGCATTACGAACGTTGAGCGGCGAGCGGTGCGTGATGCGGCAGAAAACGCCGGCGCGCGCGAGGTGCACTTGATCGAGGAGCCAATGTCCGCAGCGCTCGGCATCCGCCTGCCGATACATGAGCCCGTCGGGACCATGATTGTCGACATCGGAGGAGGGACGACCGATATTGCCGTTATTTCGCTTTCGGGGATTGTCACGTCAAAAAATCTTCGCATTGCGGGAGATCGATTCAATGAAGACATCGTGAACTACGTTAAAGATGAGTTTAAACTTCTTCTTGGAGAAAAGACCGCCGAGGAAGTGAAAACAGTCATCGGTTCCGTAACCGATGACGGCGAGACACTCGAAGCCACGGTTCGAGGAAAAGACATTGTGACGGGATTACCACGTGAAGTGGTGATGACCGACGCTGATGTTCGGGAGGCCATCAAAGGATCCGTCTCGGCAATCGTCGACGGGGTAAAGGAAGTAATCGAATCAACTCCGCCGGAGGTTATATCGGACATCATGCATCGCGGCATTATATTGGTGGGGGGAGGGTCCCTCATTCGGGGAATAGAGGCGCTTTTTAGAAAAGAGCTTAAAATCAACGTGGAAACCGCTGAAGACCCTCAAACTGCCGTTGTCCGCGGCATGGGTGTTGTTCTCGAGGACTTCGACGCTCACACTGATCTTCTTTTAGGAAATGAAGACGACCTTCCGCCGACCTGATACCAGGAGAAAAAAACTCTTGAGATGGTTTTTTACCATCCTTATCCTTGTGGGCGGGATTATTTTTCTCGCGAGTATAGGAGCACTCGCGTTTTTGTCGCGAGGAGTGGGTGCCATCCTAGAGCCACTCTGGGCCAGAGAAGAGTCTCTTCAAGAAGCCTTACCTCGGCCGACGCATCTTCTTTTTTCAAAAAGCGCTCTCATTATGGAGAATGAATTTCTGAAACACCAACTCGCGACCTCTCTTGCGCTTCGTACAGCAAACGATCTTTTGCGCCTTGAAAATGAAAAATTGCGCGCATTTCTCGGAAGAGCAACGGACATTGATCTTATTTTTGCCGCTGTACTTGTCCGTCCCAATCGTTCTCCTTACGACACACTGATTTTAGATCGTGGATCTCTCGATGGGGTTAGCGTTGGCGACTTTGTCACGATGGAAGGAGGTCAGATTATACTCGGCACGATTATAGAAACATCCGCCACAGGGTCGAAGTCGAAACTTTATTCGTCAGACGGGACAGAAATATCCGTCCTTGTTGGAGACGGGAATACACCCGGGGTTGCGCATGGACAAGGCGGCAGTAACTTTATCGTTGAGTTACCGCGGGGTGTTGATGTAAGAGAGGGGGATCGGGTGGTGACAGGAGAAGGAGAGCCGCGGGTTTTAGGTGTTGTCGGTGAAATCGAAGCACGATCGAGCGATGTATTCGACAGAGTTCGTTTCAAGAGCCCCATTAATATTCAAGAAGTATGGTTGGTGGAAATAGTACACACTCTGGAAGAACAAGAATAGTACGTATCCTCCTCGGAGTCATACTTCTCGCTTCTGTTATTTTTCTGCCGTGGTGGGCCTCTCTTCTGATTGCGGTATGTGCAGGTCTCGCTACCGAGCGCCCTTATGAGATTCTTATTTTTGGTTTTCTCTCCGATCTCATCTACGCGGACTTCAACCCGGAAGGACTCGATTTCTCTTTTTTTATCCTTGATCATTTCATCGTGACCCTCGGTATGGCGGGTATCATTCTTTCCTCACATGTCCTTTGGCAGAGAACACGCTGGAAGGCAATTGTCATAGGCAGGTAAAATTATGAAACTGAGAATTTTGAAACGAAACATTAGAGCAAATATCGATTCTATTTATCCGGATGAAATATTCCTTGATTCAAAAAACTTACCTCAATTCGAGACCGAACGGTTGGAGGGCGTTCTTGAGAAACCGATTACTACCAGGACATTTTTTCTTGTTGCGGGGCTTTATGTCATTCTCCTTGCCATTTTTGCCAGCCGAGCCTTTGGTTTACAGGTTATTTCGGGAGAGAATTATCGTGAGCGAAGTGAGCAAAACAGCTTAAAACATATACTTATTCCTGCCGAACGTGGCCTCATTTACGATCGAAACGCCGTGGAGCTTGCATGGAATACCGATCTCGGGCGTGCATATATTGAAGAAGAAGGATTCGGACACGTGCTTGGTTTTATCGGTTATCCAAATGAAGAAGAAGTAAAATCAAAATCGCTCAATCCAGACGTACTCATCGGAAAAGAAGGTGTTGAGGAGAGTTACGAACGGAAGCTCGGTGGCAGGAGCGGTATTCAGATTGTTGAGACCGATGTATCAGGAACAGTTATTTCCGAGAATCTGCTTACCACGCCACTCGCGGGGGAGTCCGTGACTCTCTCTATTGATTCAGAGGTGCAAGAAAAACTTTATCAAGTAATCCGTTCACTTGCCCTCGATCGTGGATTTCTCGGAGGAAGCGGTATTATTATGGATACCGATACAGGAGAAATAATCGCGCTCACGAATTTTCCTGAATATAATCCGACAATACTCTCACACGGAGAAGATACCGAGGCAATTGAAGAGTATCGTCTTGATTCGCGTAAACCATTTTTGAACAGGGCGGTTCAAGGGCTCTATACACCCGGTTCGATCTTTAAACCTTTTGTCGCGATTGGGGCACTCGATCAGGGAGTCATTAACCCGGAGACGGAAATTCTCGCGAACGGACAACTATCTCTCCCAAATCCATTCGATCCGGAACATCCGTCAATATTTCGCGATTGGAAGGTGCACGGCCTTGTTGATATGCGTAATGCACTCGCATATTCATCAAATGTTTATTTTTTTGAAATCGGCGGAGGATTCGGCTCGCAGAAAGGAATCGGGATAAAAAATATCGAGCGGTACGCGCGACGATTTGGATTTGGGGAACCGGCGGGACTCGGCTTTCTCGGAGAGCCCGCCGGTGTTATTCCGTCTCCGGAGTGGAAAGAAAAAGTGACATCGGGTGAGCCATGGAGAGTGGGTGACACCTATAACACATCAATCGGTCAGTACGGGTTTCAGGTTACACCAGTTCAGGTGGTACGAGCCATTGCCGCGATTGCTGAAAATGGGAGATTGGTTCAACCGACGATGATACGGAGTATTAGTACGAAAGTGAATGCAAACGATGAATCTATTTCAATTGATATAGCGCCCGAATACTTTGAGGTAGTTAAGGAAGGTATGCGCCGAAGCGCGCTCTATGGAACGGCGGCGGGTCTTAACATTGATACTGTCGAGATTGCAGCAAAGACCGGAACAGCAGAGGTAGACCCCGGAAAGCGTTACGTCAACTCATGGGTTATCGGATTTTTTCCATACGAAGACCCTCGGTATGCCTTTGCAATTGTGATGGAGCGCGGACCACGGGACAACTATATCGGAGGTGTTTTTGCCGCACGACAGCTCTTTGATTGGATGGGAATCTATGCGAGCGACTATTTTTCCTCTTTCGTTGACAATGAAGTAGGAGGGACATAGAATGATTCGGCATATGAGTTCGCCTGAAGCCTACTTGAGTCGTGAGAAGCATACCGAGCTTGAAGCGGAGCTCAAGAGCTTAAAGAGCGTTCGGAGAAAAGAAATCGCCGAACAGCTCGAATACGCCAAATCACTCGGAGATCTCTCGGAAAACGCCGAATATCATGACGCGCGGGAAGCTCAGGCGGCCCTCGAAGAAAGGATTTCAAAGCTCGAAGATATTCTTCGCCGTGCGACCATCGTTGACAGCCGAAAACACTCATCCGTCTCGGTCGGATCAACGGTTGTACTCCAGAAAGTAGGCTCAAAAATAAAGGAAGAATGGGCCATGGTGGGAAGCGAAGAAGCGGATGTTGGCCTCCGGAAACTTTCAAACGAAAGTCCACTTGGGGCCGCGCTCATGGGAAAGAAAAAAGGTGATGAAGTAACTGCGCGTACCCCTGGCGGAGAAATTCGTTGCTCTATTATAGAAATTCGATAGCATTCGATAGAGATGGCATCGCTTGATGAATTGCGATCAGGGAGACTACGGAAACTGGAATCTCTTCGTTCGCAGGGAATTAATCCATATCCAATCGAATCGCACCCGAGCGATCAGATTCAAAATGTGCTCGGACGTTTTTCAAAACTTAAAAAACGCGCGAAGCCAATCACACTCGTGGGGCGTGTTCGCGGAGTCAGAGCGCACGGCGGGTCCGTATTCGCCGATCTCGATGACGGGACTGGACGCATTCAATTATTTTTCAAACGCGATATAGCGGGAGATCAGGCATTCGAACTTTTTACCGGGAATGTCGACATCGGAGATTTCATCGAGGTGAAGGGAAAACTTTTTTTGACAAAGCGGAAAGAAAAAACACTTCTTGCTAACTCATGGCACATGCTTGTAAAGAGTCTCCGCCCACTCCCGGACAAGTGGCACGGTCTTGAGAATGTTGAGGAACGATTTCGTAAACGCTATCTCGATACCCTCCAGAATGAAATTGTTCGCGAGCGTTTCATAGCGCGCTCGACACTCATCACCGAGACAAGAAAATATCTCGACAAGGCGGGGTACCTTGAAGTTGAAACACCAATCCTCCAGTCAATCTATGGTGGAGCGAATGCGGAAGCGTTTACGACAATACACAACGCACTCGACCTGACTCTTTACCTGCGTATTTCAGACGAGCTCTATTTGAAGCGCCTGCTTATCGGCGGGTTCCCGAAAGTTTATGAGATTAGCAAAGATTTCCGGAACGAAGGAATTGACGCGGTTCATAATCCGGAATTTACTATGCTTGAATTCTATGCCGCGTGGAGTGATGCGAAAAAAAGCCGCGTATTTGTCGAGAAAATGATGAAAACCCTCGCTCGCAAGGTTGTGGGGAAGCTTACATTTTCCCATGGCGGTAAAGCGATTGATTTATCAAAAAAGTTTCGAACGACTGCCTTTTACGATCTTCTCCGTCGACATGCGCTCATTCTCTCGCCGGAGAAAGCTTCTCGTGAAGAGCTTATGCTCAAGGCCGAACAGCTGGGTGTCCTGGTGCCCCAGGGCGCAGGGAGAGAGAAAGTGATGGATGCAATCTATAAAAAAGTTTGCAGACCAAAACTTATTGAACCGACATTTGTGATTGATTACCCCGTCGGGTATCTCCCGCTTGCGAAACGAACGGAGAAAAATCCGGATCTCGTGGACGCGTTCCAACTTGTTATCGGAGGAATCGAAATCGTCAAAGGATATTCGGAGTTGAACGACCCGCTTGATCAACTTGAACGAATGAAAAAAGAAGAAACCGCGAAAAAATCTGGCGACGAAGAAACACAACCACTCGATACCGATTTTATCGAGGCACTCGAATACGGGATGCCACCCTCGGGCGGCGTCGGCATCGGGCTCGACCGACTCGCGATGCTTTTCACCGATGCGGAGAATATCCGCGAGGTACTTTTCTTTCCCACGCTAAAGCCGAAAGGAGAGAAAGACTAGGAAAAATAGGAGTTTTCGGGGAAAAAGAGAAATCCCGCCAAGAGCGGGATTTTTTCTGTGGATAAGTGGTTAGTGATGGTGGGAAACTATGGTATATAGTGTCACAGTAGTGGTATAAAGTGGGGTTGATGAAAATCATATGTTAATCGGTGAGTTCACGCATACGCTCGACACGAAGCGTCGTGTTGCATTGCCGGCCAAGTTCAGAAAAGAACTCGGAAAAAATATAGTCATCACCCACGGATTTGACAAGTGTCTCTTTGTTTACCCGGCGGCGGCGTGGAGAAATGTTTTGGGAAAACTCTCGACGCTCTCAATGGGAAAGCGAGAGAGCCGAGGACTCAACCGTTTTCTTTTGGGGGGTGCCGTTGAGACCGACGTTGATTCTCTTGGAAGGGTTCTCGTCCCGGAATTTCTCAAGTCTTTCGCGGGATTGAAAACTCGGGTTTCCGTCATTGGTGTCAATGATCGTGTAGAAATCTGGGATGAACGCACGTGGAGAACCTATAAAGAGAGTATCGATCGGAAGGCGGACGCGCTTGCGGAAGAATTGGGGAAAATCGGCGTGCTCTAGGGCATACCCATGAGACACCAGAGTGTTCTTTTACAAGAAGTACTGTCGGGACTAGAGCCGAAGGAGGGCAGTGTATACCTTGATCTAACGCTTGGCGATGGAGGCCATGCGGAAGCCGTTTCAAAGCGGATAGGGCCCCGGGGACATATAATCGGCCTCGATCGAGATAAAAATGCAGTTACGAGATCGCAGGCACTTCTCGTTTCTCTAGAGTCGCGGGTGACATTCAAAACGGCTTCGTGGAAAGAACTCGGTGCCGTATTGAAAGAAGCAGGCGAGAGCATGATTGATAGTGCACTCCTTGATCTTGGTATGTCCTCCTTCGAGCTTGAAGAATCGGGGAAAGGATTTTCATTCCAAAAGAGTGAGCCGCTCCAGATGACATACGGCGATCCTGCCGAAGCCCTTTTTACTGCGAGAGACATTGTGAATTCCTGGGATGAAGAACATCTAAGAGATATTCTTCTCGGTTATGGTGAAGAAAAGAGTGCCGGTCGCATTGCGAAAGCAATCGTCGCGAGACGCGCCGAGAGTTCGATTGAGACGACGAAAGATCTTGTCGAAGTGGTAGAGAGTGTTCACCCCCGGCGCGGGAAGATCCATCCAGCGACTAAAACATTTCAAGCGCTCCGCATGGCGGTAAACGATGAAGTCGGGGAACTCGAGCGAGTGCTTCCCGGCGTTTGGTCATATCTTCGTCCAAAAGGACGACTTGCGGTGATTAGTTTCGAGAGTATTACCGACCGTATCGTAAAACGATTTATGAAAATATCGGAGTCGAATGAGGACGGAAAACGTATCAATAAAAAAGTTATACGAGCAAGTCGTGAGGAAGGAATTTCAAATCCTCGCGCACGAAGTGCAAAACTGCGGATTATTGAGAAATTGCGATGAGTATCAAAAATATTAAATCAATGGCGCGTGTGATTCAAACCGGAAAATCTACCCGGTTCCTTTCATGTATCGCATTCGTGCTCTTCGCTCTCTATATTTATTTTGTAAGCGCAGCAACTTTTGCCGCCGCGAACTGGAAAGAAACCGAGAAAAGACTCGGAGAGACTCAGACGCATCTCTCGGCTATTGAGTCTGAATATTTTAAGATCATAAGCGGAATCGACCTCACACGTGCGTATACACTCGGGTACCGAAATACATCCGAAGATACGACCTATGTTTCTAGAGCGCATGCCGTAACAGCACGCCTCAGCGTGGGTAATGCGGGACTATAACGGACGGCGAAGGATACAGTTTGTCGCGCTCGCCATTCTCGCGACCTCTCTCCTCCTTCTTGGGCGACTCTTTGACCTCCAAATCATCCGGTGGGAATACTACCAAGGAAGAGCTGAAGCGCGGGTGCTTGGAGCCGTCGAACCTGATTTTTTCCGTGGTTCTATTTCATTTCGGGAAAAAAGTGGAACATCGCCTTCAGCTGGAATCACAGCAAGCGGATACACGCTTGGTATCAATCCGAGCAAACTCGGCGATCCGGTGGCCACGTATGAGGCTTTGAACTCCGTAGTGGCGATTTCACCTGACGACTTTTTAAAAAAAGCCATGAAGGCGGATGATCCATATGAGAGAATTAAAGATCGTTTAACCGAAGATGAAGTACGCTCCATCAAAAAGCTCGGTCTTTTGGGCATCGAGATTGCGTCCGCTCGCTGGCGGACGTATCCGGGAGGCAAGCGAGCCGCGCACGTTCTCGGCTTCGTTGGCTATCAAGGTGACGAACTCGCTGGACGTTACGGTCTCGAGCGATACTATAACGATATCCTCGAGCGAAATATCGAAGGGATGGCACAGAATTTCTTTGTACAAGTTTTTAGCGAGCTCGGAGGACTTCTCACGAGCCAGAAAACAAAACAGGAAGCGGATCTTGTTTTGACGATTGAGTCGCGTGTCCAAGGAGAACTTGAGAAGGAACTTGCGAGCGTACGCGATAAATGGAATGCGTCTGCCGCTGGAGGTATCGTGATTGATCCGAAAACGGGAGAGATTTTAGCGATGGCGGCAGACCCATCATTTGACCCAGGTCTCTATGGTGAAGAAAATGATGTCTCGGTATTCACGAACCCGCTCGTCGAGAATGTGTATGAAATGGGTTCCATTATGAAACCTCTCACGATTGCGGCAGCAATTGATGCCGGCGCAATTACGGAAGATACCACGTACGACGACAAAGGGTTCGTTGTCGTTGGTGATAAGCGAATTGAAAATTTCGATAAAAAGGGCAGGGGAGTGGTACCGATGCAGGAAGTTCTCAATAATTCTTTGAACACCGGAGCTGTGTTCGCGATGCAAGAGCTCGGAAGAGAGAAGTTCAGAGAATATATGTTTAACTACGGACTCGGCGAGCGGACGCGAGTTGACCTTCCCGATGAGGCAGTTGGCTTAATGGACAACCTGGAATCAAGTCGTGACATCGAGTACGCGACCGCATCTTTTGGACAGGGTATTGCGGTAACTCCAATTGCAATGGTGCGTGCCCTCGGAGCTCTTGCGAATGGTGGATATCTTATTCGCCCTCACGTCGTCGGCGCTTTTGATTACCGCGGCTTCCCGAGACGGGAAGTGAAAATCGAAGAACAGAGAAAAGTGCTTTCGGAGGCGACGACAGAAATCGTTACCCGCATGCTTGTCGAAACAGTGGACAAGGCGCTCGTTGGAGGTGGAGCGAAAATGCTGCACTATAGCATTGCCGCAAAGACGGGCACGGCCCAGATCCCAAATCCGACGGGCGGATATTATGATGATCGCTACCTCCACTCATTTTTTGGCTACTATCCTGCCTATGAACCACGTTTCCTTGTCTTTTTATTCCTCAATGAACCCAAAGAAGTTCGTTATTCGTCGCAGACGCTCACCGACCCCTTTATGCGCATGGCCAGTTTTTTGCTAAGCTACTACGAGGTGCCGCCTGATCGGTAGCACCACCCGGTGTTTAAAAGAGTACTCAAAATCGCAGTTCAAGGCGTGCTTACATTGCTTGCCCGTCTTGTGTTACGGAAATATCAGCCGAGGATTATTGCTGTTACGGGGAGCGTTGGAAAGACGGGGACCAAAGATGCCATAGCCCAGGTGCTCTCGGAGGCACGGTTCGTAAGATCTAGCCGGAAGAGCTATAACAGCGAACTCGGCATGCCTCTCACCATCCTTGGGGAAGAGAGCGGATGGGGGAGTGTTGGACGCTGGCTCCGCGTCTTTTGGGAAGGAATCGGGCTCATCATACTGAAAACCCACTATCCAAAAATACTCGTGCTTGAAGTAGGGGCTGATCGTCCCGGCGATATTGCCCGAATATCAAGATGGCTTAAGCCCGATACAGTCGTAGTGACTTTTCTTCCAGAAGTCCCGGTGCATGTTGAATTTTTTGAGTCTCCGGAGAAGCTCTACGAGGAGAAGGGGTATTTGCTACGCGCGCTCAAGCCCGGCGGACTTCTAGTCATTAACGCCGACTCCGAGCGAGCAATGGATTTGGCACAGTCGCAGGATAATTTGAATATTATGAGTTATGGATTTGGGGAATACTCCATGATTCATGGTTCTGGTACACGGACAACATATTCGAAGCGTGCAGGCATATCTTTTCCTACTGGTATATCGTTCCGTGTCGACTATGACGGAAAGAGTATTCCCGTTAAAATCACCGGCGCGCTCGGAATTGGTACAGCTTACGCGGCGCTTGCGGCGATTACCGTAGGCATTTCAGAGGGGATCGATATTTTGTCTATTGTTGAATCGCTTAGAAAGTACGAAGCACCACCCGGACGACTTAAACTCATCTCCGGGAAACAGAGTAGTTTAATTCTCGACGACAGCTACAATGCCTCGCCCATAGCGATGGAGGATGCACTTGAGGTTCTTCGTGGTCTCAAAACGACGGGCAGAAAAATCGCCATTCTCGGAGATATGACCGAGCTCGGCAAGTATACGAAACCGGAACACGAGAAAGTGGGAACTACTGTGGCAGATTTTTTGGATGAACTCTACGTTGTCGGTCAGCGCGGGACATTCATCGGCGAAGCGGCAGTGCAGAGAGGTATGAAAATACACTCCGTTCATTTTATGGCGAGCTCTGAAGAAGCAGGGGAGAAGGCGGCGGAAGAACTCAAGTCCGGAGATAGTATCCTTGTGAAGGGTTCGCAGATAATTCGCATGGAGCGGGTAGTAGAAGCGCTTATGGCGGAGCCCGAGCGCGCACATGAACTCCTCGTCCGCCAAGAATTTGAATGGACAAAGCGCTAGAGCATTGGTACTATTTTTGTCATTAGTCTATCCCGCACTGCGGGATTTAGGGCCCTATCGTCTAATGGTTAGGACATCACCCTCTCACGGTGGGAATCGGGGTTCGAATCCCCGTAGGGTCAAAAAGCGATTAAAAAAAGTAAACTACTTTACTTTTTTAGCTTTTTGAAGGCGGAGCAATGTCCCACTAAAAGTGGGACCGCGAGCCGGGGTCGCGAACACTTAGGAGCGAAGCGACTTAGTGATTCGTGACATAAGTTAGACTTGCATGCGGCAGCATTCCTTATGGTGGGGTCGCGGCTCCCGCGTAGCGGGAAGTTGTGACCGAATCCCTGCCTGCCGGCAGGCAGGCCCGTAAGGTCATGGGTAAAAAAATAAATGTCTCGGGATACAAGTTTTCATGAGTATGTTATGGACCTTTTGGCAGACGTGCCGGGGATTACGTCGCGTACTATGTTTGGCGGATGGGGGATTTATAAGAATCGTATGTTCTTTGGTCTAATTTCTGACGGAGCACTATATTTCAAAGTGGGGAACGGAAATCGTGCGGAGTATGAGAAAATGGGAAGTGAGCCATTTGCCTACTATTCGGAGAGAAAGAACATCACATTGAGTTATTGGCTTGTACCGGAGGAAATCCTCGAAAACCGAGACGTTCTTTCTGAATGGGTTGAAAACGCAGTGACAGAAGCTCAAAAAACAAAAAAGAGGTAGATTTAGTTTTCTTTGATATTCAATACCAAAAAAATATAATAGAATTAAACCTATGGCTCCCAGGATTGAATGGATAATCAACAATAAGACGCATCAGTGCGCTGTCATGTTTTCTGGTGACGAACACTCCTCAATTTATCCCCCATCGGGTTGGGAAACGATAGACCTCAGGAATTTTTCTTTCCTTCCTGTATCAACCTCTGATATAGAGGGAATTGGCGCAAATAATTCTGACACCTTGAAGGCAGAGATGTGGGAGAAGAGTAGCCGAAGTGATCAATTGCGAATGTTGTGTCCCGAAGGATACACACCCATTTTCCCTAAAGATGGAAGTGAAGATTTTTCTCTCGAGGAACTTCAAGAGGTATCTACAAACTCATACTTAAGTTCTAAACCATTCTTAATTTCAGCTCTAATAATAGTGGGAATTATTGCCGTATTATTACTCCTTTTCGTGTATAGGAAATTATAGGCAGGTCGGGGGTCTCATATTTTTTTTGTGCTAAAATATCCCCATGTCAGACCTCGTATTGATAATTCTTGGTGTGGGAGGTGGTCTAGTTATCGCGCTTATCGTGTGGCTCATCCGTCGGCCGCAGATGGGGCAAGGGACGCATAGTGAGGGATTTACGCTCATCCAGAACCAGATCAATGAGCTTACGCGGGTGATTGATCAGAAGGTAGGGGAGGCAACAAAGCAAACGAGCGAGGCAATTCGGCACCAGTTTTCGGAGTCGGCAAAGATTATCCGCGATGTGACGGAAGGACTCACCAAACTCGACGAGACAAACCGGCAGGTCATTTCATTCGCTGATCAACTCCAATCGCTTCAGGATATTTTGAAAAATCCGAAACAGCGCGGGATTTTGGGTGAATACTATCTCGAAACACTCTTAAAAAACATTCTCCCGCCTGGTTCCTACCAAATGCAATACCCATTCAAAGACGGCACCATTGTTGATGCAGCTGTTTTCGTGAAAGATAAAATTATCCCGATTGATTCAAAATTCTCACTCGAGAATTATAATCGACTCTCCGAAGAACGAGATCCGGTAGAGCGAGAGCGGCTTGAGAAGGCGTTCAAGACGGATTTGAAGGCCCGCATTGATGAGACGTCGAAGTATATCAAGCCCGAAGAGGGGACAATGGATTTCGCCTTTATGTTTATCCCACATGAAGCCATCTACTACGACCTCCTTGTGGCACAGGTGGGGGCCGTCAAGGTAAATACCCGCGACTTGATTGAATATGCATTCAAGGAAAAGAAGGTCATTATCGTTTCGCCGACATCCTTTCACGCGTATCTCCAGACTGTGCTCCAAGGGCTCAAGGCGCTCCAGATTGAAGAGTCAGCGAAGGAGATTAGACAGAATGTAGGCATGCTCGACCGCCACCTCCGGAGCTATAACGAATACATCAGGAAAGTGGGAACGGCCCTTGGTACGACGGTGAGTCACTACAATACCGCCCATAAAGAGTTTGGAAAAATTGATAAGGATGTTTTGCGTATTACTGGTACCTCATCAGGTATAGAACCAATGGTACTCTCACGGCCCGACATGGAGGATTTATGAGTGCTTGACAGCGCCTCTTCCAGGCGTAGAGTGGGCCTAGAAGTTACTTGATTGGATGTCGCTAGCTATAAGCGGCTTTTTTTTGACAGAGAACACCAAACCGAACAGGGAGAAAAAAGAAATGCATTTCTTGGTGTTGATAGCTTTGTGCTCTCTGACACTGATTCCTCTTTCCGTATATGCGGATGAGGCGGAATGTGTCCAAGCAAGAGTGGAAGGCAATCGGATTCGTGAGCGCGCGAAGGAAGAAGCACACAATACATGGAGCTGGTTTGACTACTGGAAAAGGAAGACACAGTGGGAGCTGGGAGATGTGCTCCAAAGACTCAAGAGTGTTAAAGAAGAGTGTGAACGTGCGGCCGATGATCACAAGCGTGGATGTACCGAGGGATCCCGGGTGGAGTTTCAAGAGTGCAAGGAAAAGTGGGACAACATTAGAAGTGCCTGCACAACGCTCTACAATCGGGTCAAACTCCAAATGGAGATTGGCCTCACTGCTTCAAGAGGCATCACCAAGGGGGAAGTGGCAGCTTCCCGGAAGGCAACCATTGACAAAGGAGAAGAGGTGGCGAGCAGTATAGAAAAGGCCGCATGTGGAGCCGCTAGAACCCCTCAGCCAAAGGCTCCCATACCTTTGGTGAAAGGTACCCGATTAGCACAATCGGGGGCACAGAAAGACGTTCAGACCCGCATGGTTTCCTTATCCATGCGGGTCTTTCTTTTACTTGTTTTTTCCTTGCCAAGAGGGCAATTTTAGGTAGAATGAGAATCTATGCCATTTGCAGTGATTCAAACAGGCGGGAAGCAATACCTCGTATCGGAAGGTACAAAACTCTTGGTTGAAAAACTCCCCGGTGAGAAGGGTGCTTCGGTGACGTTTGATATGGTTCTCCTTTTTGATGATGGGAAGAAGACGGATGTCGGAATGCCGTATCTCGTCGGGAAAAAAGTGACAGGGACGATTCTCGAGACAGGGAAGGGAAAAAAGATTCTCGTTCTTAAATATAAATCGAAAGTTCGCTACCGTGTGAAGCGTGGCCATCGCCAACCTTTCACAAGAATCGAGATTACAAAAATTTCCTAGTCTAGTATTGCCTTGTAGAATTAGGCGCGATTTTTCAAGGCGTTTCTAATAGTATCCGCGTCAGAGTATTCAAGCTCGGTACCCGTTGAGAGCCCGCGCCCGAGGACAGTGCAGATGACATTCTTTTTTTTAATGATTGGTTCCAGTTCGGAACGCACGAATCCTGCCGTCGTATCGCCATCCGGGTTTGCAGGAAGGGCGATGATTATCTCTTCTATTAAGGCACTCCGCTCGCTTTGAAGCACCTCTTTCAACTCGACGGTGCGGAGCCGCTTAGTTTCCTTATCACCGAGAACTGGTACGGTACCGCCTAAGACGAAGAATCCTCCGGTGTAGGTACCGCTTCTCCGTATATTTTCCAAATCAATATCCCGCGCGACAATCATTAACATACGGTGATCTCTCTCTGGATCGGCGCAGAGGTTGCACATGGACTCACTGTTTCCTCGCTCAAAGTATCGGAAGCATTGTCCACACTGCGAAAATCTTTTTTTCAGAGCAAGAATACTTTCAACAAGTTCTCTTGTGGATGACTCACTCGCACCTAAGAGAAAATAAACGAAGCGTTTCGCTTGGCGCGGGCCGACGCCGGGAAAACGCGTGAGAAGTTCCGCGAGTCGGTCGAAGGTATTTCCACTCATACGATTGCGGCAAAACTCCCGCGCTCGATAGATGAGAAGCTTGCGCGCTTTTCATCAAAGTAGAGCTCGAACTCTCCGGTGGGACCATTACGGTGTTTCGCGATAATAATGCGCGCGATATTCGGTTTTGCCTGCGAAGCCTCGTATTTGTCTTCGCGGTGGATGAATATGACGACATCAGCGTCCTGTTCAATGGAACCGGAGTCGCGGAGGTCGGAGAGGCGCGGGGCGCCACGGCGTTGTTCTACTGCGCGTGAGAGTTGTGAGAGGGCGAGAACTGGAACTTTAAGTTCTCGCGCCAAGGCTTTGAGTGAGCGCGATATTTCCGTCACTTGTTGGACAAGGGAATCACTCTGCCGGTGGGGGACCATGAGCTGGAGGTAATCTACGATAATAAGATCGAGAGTACGCTCGCTCGCGAGGCGCCGAGCCATAGCGCGCATTTTGATGATGGTATTACTTGCCTCGTCGTCGATAAATATTGGTGTTTGCGACAAGCGGTCGAGGGAGTCCCGAATGCGAGAAAACTCTTCGTCGGTGGAGAGTTTCCCGGTGCGGAGTTTCCAAGCATCTACGCGGGAATCGGCGGCAAGGAGACGGTCGACGAGCTGTTGCGAGCTCATTTCAAGTGAGAAGATGCCGACGGTGTGTTTGTGTTTCATTGCGGCTTGCCGCGCAATATCTAAAGCAAGGGACGTTTTTCCCATAGAAGGGCGCGAAGCTAAGATAACAAGATCTGATTTCTGGAGTCCCGCAAGTCTTGAGTCAAGATCAGTGAAGCCGGTTGGGATGCCCCGGAGCGTGCCGCTTTGTTTGTGAAGGAGATCGAGTCTATCCCATGCTTCAGCCAGCCCATCTTTGATGTTATTGAATTTCTGTTGGAGGGAGACATTTTTGACGCCATAGATACTTTTTTCTGCTTCATCGAATACCTCATCGATGTCTTTTCCTTCGTTGTATCCGAGTTCGAGGATGTGACTTGCCGCGTCAATCAAGCTTCGGAGCGCATGTTTGTGCTCAATAATGGAAGCATAGTGTCCGAGGTTCGCCGATGACGGAACCATTTCGACGAGATCGGTTAGATAGCTCGACCCCCCAACGGATTCAAGGAGTTTGTGTTCTTTGAGCCGTGTGGCGAGGGATAAGAGATCTATGGGGTCATTTCTTTGGTAGAGGTCGAGCATGGCTTGGTAAATCAGGCGATGCTTTTCGGAGTAGAAGCTTTCTTCTTTGATATAGTCAACAATCTGGTTGAGCCCGTTGGGCTTCAACATTATCGAGCCTAAGAGCGCTTTCTCGGCTTCGATGTCCTGCGGAGGAACGGGCATATGTTTCGGCGCCATAGTGGCTACTTTACCATAGCCCGGAGTGTCGGGAGAGGTGTCAAAGGCAAAGACTTTGTTCTTAAAGTGTGGACAAAGGAGGGTAAGCCGAGGGCGTCTATTTTCCCTTTATTTTACTTCTTAATTTTCGTTATAATCGGCCCTTTTTCCGTGTCACGAAGTGCATATCCGAGCTTGGCGATCTCGTCCCGCAGTCTGTCGGCTTCCGGCCAATCAGTCTTTTTTCGGGCAACTTCTCTTTCGCGAATAAGATCTTGTATGCGCGGCGGAATCACCACGTCTTCATACAGAGTGAGATTTAATCCGAGAACTTGATCAAATCGTCGAACATAAGAAAGTTTCACAGAAGGGGAGAGGGAAGGCGATTTAATGAGTTCCCAGAGCGCGGCCAGCGCTTGCGGGGTATTTAAGTCGTCGGCAACGGAGTTCTCGAATGAACTTTGGATTTTATTTCCCCTCACAGCAATATTTCGAAGTGATCCGACGGCGCTCAAGAGTCTCCTTCCTATCCGAACTTTGTTCCTTTCTTGTGTCAGATGTTCCACCGAGTCATAGAGCGCGTTCAAACTGTTTTCAGCCGCGATAAGAGCATCCCAGGTGAAGTTAAGTTTTTGGCGGTAGTGGGTATTTAGCGTCATATATCGGAAAGCAAGCAAAGATATTCCTCGCCCAGCGACGTCTTTCAAAGTATACGTATTCCCGAGACTCTTACTCATCTTTTTTCCGTCAATGAGAACGAATTCCGAGTGGAGCCAAAATTTAACTGTTTGTCCCCCGAACACGCCTTCATTCTGTGCAATCTCATTCGTGTGGTGGACGCTCGCATGATCAATGCCGCCCATGTGAATATCAAAAGGGAATCCGAGATATTTACGCGACATCGCCGAGCATTCAATGTGCCAGCCAGGGAACCCGACGCCCCAGGGCGATGGCCACTCCATCTGGCGTTTTGTTTCCTCTGGCGAGAATTTCCATAGAGCGAAATCCCGAGGATTTTTTTTCTCCGGATTGGAGGCGATGCGCCCCTCACTCGAGGTATGTAGGTCGAGCGAGGCGAGTTTCCCGTACCCTTTCATTTTTGCCGTGTCAAAATAGATTCCATCCTTGGCACGATATGTAAAACCTCGCTTCTCGAGCTCGCGAATCATCAGTATTTGCTCTTCAATATGCTCGCTCGCACGAGGTTCTTTGTCCGGCGTGAGCAGATTGAGCGCAAGCGCATCACCCTGGAAAACTTTGGTGAACATATCCCCGACTTCAAGCGCGCTGATGCCTTTTGAAACGGCAGATTTTTCAACCTTATCTTCTCCTTGGTCGGCATCATCGGTGAGATGACCAACATCCGTAATGTTCCGAATATACGTCGTTTTATACCCTCGGTATCGGAGTGTGCGAACTAAGGTGTCTGCCGCAAGGAATGCTCTGAAATTGCCAATATGCGCGTATTCATAGACCGTCGGGCCGCACACATAAATTCTTACATGACCCCGTTTCTGGGGTTCAAAACGCTCTTTACGCTTCGTGAGCGAATTATAGAGAGTAAGTGGAGTTGTTAGAACCATTTCCGATGCTTAAAGTATGCGACCATCCCAAGAGTTCCCGCCGCCATAATGCTTAAAATAATCCAAAAATCATTGTCCCTCCCCACGATAGGAAGAGCTGTTACATTCATTCCAAAAATTCCAGCGAGGAGGGTCAGAGGAAAAGTGACGAGCGCCATAAGGGTGAGTGCGCGCATCGTATCCGATGTTTTTGTCGAGAGCAAGGAATCATTCGTTTGCTTCAGAAGATTGAGGGCTTCACCGATGTCTTCAACTGTACTCCAGACTTTATGCCACTCACTTTTGATTGAGCTTAGGTAGTAGAGATACTTCTCACCAAAAAAAATCTTTCCCGCGCTCTCAAGAGAAGAAAGAAGATTTTCGTGAGGTTTGAGTGACCCGCGGAGATGAAGTAAGCGGCGATTGGTGCGGGAAATGCGTTCGACCATGCTGTGCTCTTCGCCGCTAAAGATGCGTTTCTCGATTTGTCCAAGTTCTGCCGAAAGTATACTCAAACTTTCTTCAAGCGAGGCATAGAGGTGTCGCATGATGAAAAAAAGGAGCATTCCGGCATGTATGGTGGTTTTTTTAGATTCTTTCGGACTGACATCAAAAATTTTCGATATTTCATGGATTGGCTTATAGGTGCCGCTATGGACTGAAATCAGAAAATCCTTGCCGATAATAAAGACGACTTCCCGAAGATCGTTCGTACTGTCCGGGCCGAGAAGAGGGAAGCGAACAGCGATATAAATACAGGAGTCATGGAGTTCTATTTTTTGCGTCGGACTGCCTTGACTTATGTCGTGAACAATCTCCTCGCTTAAATGGTATGTACGAGCGAGTTGTGCTAAATCGTCGGGTGTTGGGGCTTCTGCGTCATACCACTCAACGCCGCGATAGCTATATTTCTTGAGCATAGACAGGTTTCTTATGCTCATTATAGTGCTCGCGCCGATTGACCACAAGTAGATGCTCTGCCATACTAATTCTTGTGGATAGAAAAAAACTTCTTGGAATTACCGTTCTCTTCGCCGCCATGCTTGCGGCCTCTTTTTTTGGAGGTATCTATGTCGCGAGTGAAGGAGGAGAAATGGGGTTTTTCGGGGAGAGCGCTCTCTTGCCCCAAGGAATAGCTCCATCTGTCGACTTTTCTCCCTTCTGGAAGAGTTGGAAGATCCTCGATGAGGAATATGTGTTCTCGGATAAACCGACGGAAGAAGAACGTCTCTGGGGGGCCATTAGTGGTCTTGTGGGGAGTATCGGCGACCCTTATTCGGTTTTTCTTCCACCGGAAGAGGCAGAAACTTTTGAGGAAGATATCAGCGGAAACTTTGAGGGTGTTGGGATGGAAATTGCCGTTAAAGACGATATTTTAACGGTGATTGCGCCGCTCCACGGTACACCCGCGGAAAAAGCGGGGATTCTCGCCGGAGATAAAATTATGACGATTGATGGCGTGGAGACCGGAGTGCTCTCAATCAATGAAGCAGTTCGAAAAATTCGAGGATCGGCGGGGACGAGCGTTCATTTGAAAATATTCCGAGAGGGAAAAGAGCTTGAATTCGATGTGAGCCGTCAGAAGATTGAAATACCCACGCTTGAGACGGAGATAAAAGACGGAGTATTTATTCTGACCCTCCACCATTTTTCCGGAAACTCTCCATCTCTTTTTCGTGAGGCGCTTCGGGGATTTGTGATTTCAAATTCAAAAAAACTCGTGATTGACCTTCGGAATAACCCGGGAGGATTTCTTGAAGCGGCGATTGACCTTACCAGCTGGTTTGTACCCGTGGGGGAACCGATTGTGCGCGAAGACCTAGGGGAGGGGAAGGAAGAACGGGTGCATCGGAGCCGTGGGTATGACGTTTTTAACGACGACCTGAAGATTGTTATCTTGGTGAATCAAGGAAGCGCTTCAGCATCAGAAATTATGGCAGGAGCACTTTCAGAATATGGGGTGGCAACGCTTATCGGCGAAAAAACGTTCGGAAAAGCATCAGTTCAAGAGCTCATTTCAGTAACTGACGATACGTTTATCAAACTCACTATTGCGAAATGGCTCACACCGAAAGGCGTGTCAATTTCAATGGATGGACTCAAACCAGATATCACCATTCCCATGACCGAAAAAGATCTCGAGACAAAAAAGGACCCCCAACTTGAGCGGGCCATTACGTTCTTGAACGAAGGACATTAAAATCTATGCGTGTTATTTTTGAGAAAGACGTACCGCGGGTTGCCAAAAAATATGATGTAAAAGACGTTTCTCCTGGCTATGCAAGAAACTTTTTAATCCCGAATAATATTGCTCGCCTCGCGACACCTGAAGGACTCAAGGAACTCAGTCTCCGGAGGGAACGGGAGGAGAAAACTCATGTCGCAGATGAAGAGAAATGGTCTAGAGACCTCAATGTTCTCGGAGGTATAACAGTAGAGATTTCACGGCGCGCAAATGATGAAGGACATCTTTTCGCCATGGTTAACGCGGAAGATATTGTGGGTGAGCTCAAACGCGGACACGGTATTGAAGTTGAACCGAAATTCCTTAAAATCGAAAAGCCGATTAAGGCTCTGGGGGCACATACAATCAATGCTCGGCGAGGGGAGAGAGGTACATCTTTTACGGTGCACATTTCTCAATCCGAAGCGGAAGAGAAAGAAGAGAAAACCTAACGTACGTTTGCTATAGTGATTACGCGGATTTTTCCGTCGAATCCCCGTTTTCTTCCTTTAGTGAAGGAAACTTTTCCGTTTGCGACAGAAAAAATGGTGTGGTCTTTTCCGAGGCGGACATTCACCCCCGGCACGATACGTGTCCCTCTTTGGCGGACAATAATGGCCCCGGGGCGGGCGAGTGCTCCTGCGCCGAGTTTCACGCCCAAGTACTTCGGCTGTGAATCCCGAAGGTTTTTTGTTGATCCGCCTGATTTCTTATGTGCCATACGCCCTTCTTTTCTTTTTTATGATTGATTTTAATTTAGTAGGTAGTATACGACGGGAGGTTGAAAAAATCAAGGCCCTTAAACAGTATGAACGGGAGATTTTTATACTTGCCGGAGTGTTCATTTTTGGAACGCTTGCCTTCGGTCTCGGCAGACTTTCGAAGATAGAGGGTGGGAAAATACCCGTTAAGATAGAGATACCAAACTCTCTCAACTCTTCCAAGGGAGTAATAGGGGAGGGCGCCATTTCCTTGGAAGAGTTTCCGCCCAGTGTAGGACTTCTCGTGGCATCCAGAAATGGTTCAAAATATCATTTTCCATGGTGTCCCGGCGCTCTCCAAATCAGTGAAGCAAATAAAATTTGGTTTCAATCAGAAGAGCAAGCAGAGAAAGCTGGATACGAACCTGCGGCAAACTGCAAAGGACTCTGATCAGAGTTGACGGCGCTTACTACTCATTTCATTGTATATTTTCCGTAGACTTTTTCTCTTTTAAAAATAGGAAGGCAGAGGGATAAAAAATCGTGGGTAATTTAAGGCTCGGTGTCGTTACTCGATGATGCCAAGCCTCTTTTTTTTAGAATCAAAAAAATGTAATGCGCGGCTTTATCAACAGGTATGTTTTTAAAAGCTCTTTTTTCTCTTTACACCTACATCAATCCATATACAATTGAAGTGGAGTAGTTTTTCTCCAAGGAGAAGAAGTCCATGGCTTTAGGTAGCCCACCAAACGGCAACCCTCCCAAGGAGCTTCATCTTGGGGATCTCAAGATTGCCCTCAACACGATCTATGATGCAATCCTCGCGCTCGGTATCACTCCGGATGACGCGAGAGACCTTGCGAACATGGTTCGGTACAAGGTGAGACGAAAACACCAGTTCTCTCAAGAGCAGTTCGGCCCTGAGGCTTTTCAGTGGGGGAAGGACCCCACCCCTCGAAGAGAGAGAAACCACCATCGGATCGTCGAGACCGTCCTGGTGAATAAAGACAATGAAGGGTCCTTTTAATTGAGGAGTCCTCCATAGCAACGGGGCAAGAAACAATCTTTCTTGCCCCGTTCATCTTTTTTATGGATGAGTGTCAAGGGGGAGTGCTCTGAAAGAGGTTTGAGCTCCATACTCTATGTGTCGCACAATATAGATTTTACGACGTAGTACATACTGTGATGAACTCCCCTCCTACAGAAAAAAACAAAAAAGCACTAGAGTTGTTCTAGTGCTTGACCCTCTCTTTGTTTTGTTGGGGCAGGCCGTTTCCCCACTTATTGTAGAAAATGGCCTGCCCCAATCCGAGTCTAGTGGCTTGTTTTGGTTTGTGTTCATGGAAGCCGGAGCTAACTTGCACATAACGGCTTCTTTTCCCTCGACGCATGAACGAACCTGGTCAACCTTGCATTGAACAGAAGTTCCTTTCTGGATGGACTGGAGCCGGATGTCTTCCAGGGTTACTGTAATAGCTCCTAGAATCCCATCAGTGAAGCGAATGGTGACCACCGCCTTGAGGTTGCTGACCTTCTGAATCCAAATGACTTGACCCGTATAGGTTTTTTCTTCCCACGGACACGCTGGATTTGAATCTGATCTTGAATCTGGCCTGGAGGCACCCAGAAGCGCCACTAGAACAATCGTACACACCCGATACATTCTCCCTCCTCCCCTGTCGAATCTAAGATTTTTATACTATACAAAACTGGTACATGCAAGCGTACTTCTTGTAGACGTATACATCACCGCCCACTTGGGTTCCACAAGTGAGCGGTGGCATCAGCACTACTATCATAAAAATTAGTAACCGGTGCCGTTTGGTTGCATTCCTCCGGGACGGCTGTTCTGACTCTGGCCTCGCAATGCCGCGCAATCCTTACAGCGCCAGCGGTGTGTCGTGAGTTCAAAAACCGCAGCAACTCCAACGACAATATAAACCGCGCGCGCGAGCGGAGTGTCTTGACCTCCGAGGAGTCTGCCGACGACATCCCACGAACCAGTGACTCCAAGCGTAAGCCAGTTTAAGCCACCGACGATGAGGATGAGGAACAGAAGCATGTGAATCTTCCCCATAGAGGCATCTCGTTTATTACTTGATAAACGATTCGACCTTTATTTATTGGTATTGTATCAGTTTTTGAACACTCCCTTCAATGACCGGAACAATGGTTCAAGAAGCCCTTGCCAGACATTTTTTAGGAGATCGAGCGTAGAAATAAGCCACCCGGGAAGGTTTTCCCTCGGAGGCATTTTACTCAAATCAATGCCGAAATAGGCGAGGACTAGAATGCCAGCGATGACAAGAATGACGGTTTTGAAGAAACCCCACTCCCCTTTTTTATGAAAAAATGTGTTCATAATTTTGGAAGATAATCGAGCGGATTCAAGTATCCTCCTTGTTTGGTGAGAAGCGGGATTGTATAGACGGCACCCGGACACACCTTGCTTTTAAACGGACCTATTTCAACCGCCGAAGAAACAAAGAGCGTAAAATGGAGATGTGGTCCAGTTGCATATCCTGTATCGCCCATATACCCCAGTATATCACCCGTTTTCACCACCTGCCCAACCTCTGCACGGACAAGGTCAAGGTGGGCATAGAGCGTTGAGAGAGCATTATCGTGTGCTAGTAATATCCATTTTCCATAGGAAGCTCGTAGGCAAGCGGTATCGGTATTGCCCGTCCCAATAACAGTTCCACTTCTCGCTGCGTGAATAAGGGATCCGCGGGAACCCCCAAAATCAACTCCATTGTGGCCTCCACTGCTATAGACCCCTGGGTTTGCGCGAGCGAAAGGAGTATTTCCAAATTCCTGTGTGACCCTGACCGAGTCGACAGGCCATAGGAGAATACCAACTCCTTGGACTGGGATATTTGCGGGGTCGAGTACGCTCTTGAGGGCTGTTTCGGCCTCGGTGAGCTCCGCTTCGAATGCCCGTTTCCGTGCCATCTTTTCATTGAGGAGCTTTTGGAAGTTTGATTGTTTATTATTCGTCTCTCGAAGAAGTTCCGTCTTTTTTTTCTGATTCAGGTCTGCCAGATATTTTTGGTCGGCAAGCAGTGTTTTCGTCTTCACGAGGTCCAGCCGATAGTGTTCACTTTCGTCTTTTGATGTTTCGAGTTCAGTTTTTACGCTCCGCAGATTGGCAAGGCGGGTGTGTATCCCCTCTTGGAGGGCCTCCAAAGTATCAAGTTCACTCCAAAACTCTGAAATCGAACTGGTTGAAAACACTGCTTCCACAAGAGAGCGATCTTCTATTCCTTGAAGATTGCGAATATTTTCCGCGACAGTCTCTCTCAATAATTTAATCCGCCCCTCCTTATCGGTAATCTCAAGGCCAAGTTTTTCAATGGTGAGGGTTATTGTTTCAATCTTTCGTGCGGTGACGTTTAAGTCGGCGGCGAGTTTTTTTCTCGTGATATCGATTTCCCGAACCGTGCTTTCAAGCGTTGCTGTCTCAAGTTTTGTAGCTGCAATTTCGCTTTCGTAGAGGCGTATCTCTTTCTCAAGTTTTCCAATATCTTCATTTTTTTTTGCAATCGTGGAACGGAGTTCTTCGGCGGTTATACCAAAGACTGCTTCAGGGAGTATTGTCTGAAGGAGTAGTAGAGTGGCGAAGCCGAGTAGAGATAGGCTACTCGATATATGTTTGTGCTTCATTGAGGCGTAGAAGGGACTCCTCCTTACCAAGGATTTCACAGATGCTGAATGGGTCGGGTGATTGAATCTTTCCCGTGAGCGCAACACGAAAAGGCCACAACACCTTCCCTCTTCCTTCTTGTTCAGCATATGGCATTACGGACTCACGGATATTCTTTGCGTTAAATTGTTCCGGAGTGATTGAGCCGAGAATTTTCCCAAGTTTTTCTAAATGGAGGGTCACTTTCTTAACTTCTTCACTTTCGCGAAGGAGTATGGATTTGTCATAGACTGGTTTTTGAACGTAGTAGGTAAGCTCTCCTGCCTCGCCCATAGTGGTTATCTCGCTAAAGACGCTGATTCTCTCTCGGAGGGAGTCAAGTAGGGCCGAGAGTCGGTCAGCCTTGGCGCTTTCTCGCAGACTCTTCGGCACGTACTCGATTGCCTCTTTTCGGAACGTCGTAGGGTCGAGTTTACGGAGGTATTCACGGTTAAGCCACTTGAGTTTCTCTGTGTCGAATACCGCTCCTCCTTTTTGAACTCGCTCAAGCGAAAACTCTTCTATAAGTTCATTGATTGAGAATAACTCCATATCCCCTTTCGGATGCCATCCGAGGAGCGCCAAAAAATTTATGACCGCTTCAGGTAAATATCCTTCTTTTTTCAACTCACTCGCCGAGACGGCACCATGGCGTTTGGAGAGTTTAGAGCGATCTTTGGCAAGAATTAAGGGTATATGCGTATAGATTGGCCGCGGGGCTTGAAGGGACTCTTGGAGAAGTATCTGACGAGCGGTATTCGATATGCCGTCTTCACCGCGGATTACATGGGTAACCCCTGTCTCAAAGTCGTCGATTACGGCGGCAAGGTGATAGAGTGGTTGATCAAGGTCCCGAGCAATGACAAAGTCACCCAGATCTTCTGTATCTTCTGCTATGGGACCGCGCAAAGTGTCCTCAAAGGTAACACTCTTTTTAGGGTTTCTGAACCGTATGACCGAGCTCGCTATGCCATCCTTTAATTCCTCGCTTACGTATGCCATATCTTTGCCGAGGAGCCGTTCGATATGGCTACGGTATATCGCTTGCCGCTCGGATTGTCGAAAGAGTGCATCGTGAGAAAGGCCAAGCCATGCGAGGCTTTCTAAAATATCACGCTCGTATTCCGGGCGTGACCGCGCGCGGTCGGTATCCTCGATTCGAAGAATAAACGTGCCGCCGTGTTTTCGGGCGTGGAGAAAATTGTAAAGTGCGGTTCGAACTCCCCCAATATGCAGATTGCCCGTCGGACTCGGGGCAAAGCGGACAACGACCTGCCTGCCGGTAGGCATGGCCTGCCTGGCCGGCAGGCAGGCTGAATCAGTTTTCATGCAGAAGTGCCAAAGAAACGATTTCGTCCGCGATCTGCGTTGCCGCACCGGGGTTTACCCTTAAACGAGCCGCATCCTTCATGCGCACATATTCCTTTGTATCCTTAAATATCCGATCAATTTCGGAAAGAAGCAGGTTCCCGGTAAAGTTTGGTTCTTCGATAATAATGCTTGCGCCGTCCTCCGCAAACGAAAGAGCGTTTTTTTGCTGGTGGTTACCCGCAGAGACGGTAATCGGCACCACGATAGTTGGGATTCCGAAGTTTGCAAGCTCGAAGAGCCCTGAACCGGCCCGGGATATCGCGAGAGAGGCCGCGCTGCCCGCGGCTCGGTACACCTCATCATTTAAATACGGGTACAGATGATAATGTGGAGCGGCTTTGACGTTTTCGAGAACCACTCGGGCGCGGCTTTTTATCGAGTTAAAATGCGCTCTCCCTGTCTGGTGTATAATGACGTAATGCTCGAGAAGCCGTGGAAGTATATCAAGCATAATATCGTTTATGAGTTGAGATCCTTGCGAACCTCCGATAACAAGGATGACGGGTGTCGTATTTCCGCTTTCACTGAATAGGTGGAGAGCGCTCGCGCGATCTATTCCTTCTCGGAGCGCGAGTCGTATTGGGTGCCCAGTTACCGCCGTCTTTTTTTCGGGGAAATATCGATATGCCGCTTTGTAAGAGAGTGCGATTCTCTCCGCGAATTTTCCCGCCCACCGATTGACCTTTCCTGGCACAGTATCCGACTCGTGAATTACAACAGGAATCCCAAAAATTCGAGCTGCAAATAGTGCCGGAAAACTTGCATATCCTCCTTTTCCGACAACGACATCGGGGTAAAGAAGAAAAACCGAGACGAGCGCGGTAAGAGTTCCCCACACCATTCTGAAAAAATCTGTGAAATTCAAAAGTGAGAAATAGAGGCGCATTTTCCCTGCGGTATTTCTTTTGTAGATAATTTGGTGACGCAAGAGCTGTTCCGGGTCATAAGGGCTCGTCGACATAAAATAAAGTTTCAGCCCAGTGATTTTCTCCTCTTCGACTTTCGCACGAAGTGCTTCGGCGATGGCGATAATAGGATAAAAATGCCCGCCGGATCCTCCGCCCGTGAATAGTATTCTCATGTCAGCTTTTGATATTTCGAAACATTGAGCATAATACCGACCTCAAGAAGAGCAAAAACGAGCGCCGTCCCGCCTTTACTCATAAACACAATAGGAATACCGGAGAGCGGCGCAAGTCCCGTCATTGCGGCGATATTTAAGAGGGACTGCGATGTAATCAGTATAACAATCCCTATAACAACGAGTCTACCGTATGCGTCGGTCGCGTGAGATGCTATCCGAAGTCCAATCACGGCAAAGACAGTAAGTACAATGACGATAAGTGCACTCCCAATAAATCCGAATTCTTCAGCGGCAACGGCGAATATGGAGTCTCCAATCGGCTCTGGCAAGTAGCCGAATTTTTGGATGCTTTGTCCAAACCCCCGTCCCATAAAACCGCCGGAACCGATTGCGATGAGTGACTGATCAATTTGGTAACCTTCGTCGAGGAGGTTTGATTCTTCAAATTTCCAAAATGTCAGGATGCGGTCTTTGATGTAGGGCCGCTCATAGGCAAGGAGGAGAAAACCAAGTAGTCCGATACAACACAGTATCGCTAAATGTCTTTTTTTTGCTCCGCTTACGAAAAACATCGCAAGTCCCGCAAGTGACATGATGACAAGAATACTGGTGTTTGGCTGGAAGAGAAGCACAACCCCCGCAAGCGCGAGGAGTGCTATGAGAGAAGGTCCACTGCCCAAGGGCCTTTCCATTCCTTTAGCGGCGCACGCCGCGAAGTAGAGGACGAAACCGAGTTTGAGGAATTCAGCCGGTTGAAATGAAAGGGGTCCTATGGGAATCCATCGTCGGGCTCCTCCGTGTTCAATCCCAAAACCGGGAATGAATACACTTGCGGTGAGGAGGAGGGCTAAAACGAAAATGAAAATCGAATACTTTTGCCACAGATGATAGTTCAGCTTTGATGCGCCGATGAGAAAAGCGGTGCCGAGGAGTGCGGCAGTGAGTTGGTAAATGAGATTAGGCACTACGCTGGCGTCTTCTCGGGCAAGAAGGCCGAGGGATGCGGAGGTAAAGATGAAAAAGCCCCCGAGGATAAGGATAATGAGCGTTACAAGGAGGGGACGATTGAAATTCCTCATGATTATTTAAGGAAGTCCCGATACCGTGATGGCCATGCCAACGATTGCTGAGACGATACTGATGACCCAAAACCGCATGCTCACTTTATACGGTGGCCACCCGAGGGCTTCGAAGTGGTGGTGGATCGGCGCTACAAGGAATATTTTTTTTCCGTTACGAAGTTTTTTTGAAATGAGTTGCAGGATGACGGAGGCAGAAGCAAGAAAGAGTGGGAATGCAATGATAAGGAGGGCTGGCACGGCGTCGGTTAAGAATGCAATCACTGCAAGGACGGAGGTGAGGCCCATCATCCCCGTCTCGCCCATATAGAAACGCGCCGGAGGGATGTTGAACCAGAGAAATGCCAGAATACCACCCGCAATGACGCTCGAGAAAGCCGCGATGTCCATCTGGTTTTGGAAAAAGGCGATACCGGCGTAGGCAGCAAAAATTGCCGACATAATGCCCCCTGCGAGGCCATCAATCCCGTCAATCACTCCTCCAGAAAAAAGAGCAACCATGACGGTGATAAAAAACGGAATAAAGAAAAATCCGAGTTCAATTTCTCCAACAAATGGGACCATAACCGCGCTCACCTCGAGTTTGACATAAAACCACCATGCTCCGATGAACGCAATTATTGCAACAAGAAGTATTCTTCGCGAAAGTGAGAGACCGCCTGCGACATAGGTGCCTTTGCCGTACACTTGCAGAAAGTCATCGATTAACCCGACTGTCGCAGCCGCAAGAAGGGTCGCAAGCGGGAGTAAGGTTTGGTTTACGGAAAGAAAGTTAATTTTCTCAGATGTGACTGAAGGGAACACCTTTGCGATGATAAAGAAAAAAAGCGTGGTGAAGAGTACGCTTACCCAGATAATGATGCCGCCCATACGTGGTGTGCCAACTTCTTTATCGCGATGAAGGGCGTTAAAAATAGGAGTCCCTCCCCCGCCCAAGGCTTCCGTTCGGGCCTTTTTTTTCCACATCCGGTACTTATAGAGATAGTGGGTGACAAAGGGCGTGATTCCGATGCCAATCATGAACGCTACCGTAGCGGGGATAAAAATTTTGATGAGGTTGAGTGGCACCATACTATCCTATCACTTACCCTCTTCTCCTACGTACTTTAGAAGGGCCCAGGCGAGCGATTCCACATCACTAAACCTGCCCTCGAGAGATGCACCGAGGACGGCGATTCCGACAGGTCTTCCCGGCCCCACTTCAATTACCACGACCAAATTCCCTCCCGCGGCATCCGTGAACCCTGTCTTTGACGCGATAATGCCGGGGAGACTCTCAACCGCCGCATTCGTATTTCTTACCACTATATCGGTATTTCTTTCTCTCGGAATAGCGATAGACGCATAGCGCGTTGCCTCAAGGATTTTAGGACGCATGATAAGAACTTCTTTCATGAGCTTCACCATATCGAGAGCCGACCCATAAGCGCCACCGAGCTCTAATCCCTGGTCAAGACCGGTAGGATTCAGGAAATAGGTTTGTTCGAGACTAAGCTCTTTCGCCTTTTCATTCATGCGCAGGGTAAAATTACCCTCTTCAGACTCCCCCTTCTTGGCAAGAGCGTGTGCCCCATCATTCGAAGAACTAAGAAGTGTTAAGGCCATTAAATTTTTTGGGTCCCACCTCTCCCCCAGAGAGAGACCGCTATTGCCTTCTTGAGCGAGCGAATTCTCCACTATGGTAATCGTACTTTCTTCTTGGTCGCTCGGGAATGTAGCAAGCGTCATTAATTTTACGAGTGATGCGAGTGGAAGCTGTGCTTTTTCGTTGTGTCCAAAAATAAGCGCACCGTCCCGGAGGTCTACGACAGCCGCGCTTTTTGCGGAAAGCACAATGCCATCGAATACGTTTCGATGAAGCCCTTCCGCGGTCTCTCTCGGGGTGCTCGGCTCTATGGAAGGGGTGGCAACAGGTTTTGGTTCCAAAAAATGAGTGCTGGCATACACAACCCCATATACCGAAGCGACGAGTACGAGAGGCGAAATAATCGATATGATTTTAGAGCGTTCCATGTTGAGATGCGTGTTCGAGAGATTCCTTAAGTTCTTTCCGATAGTTTTCGTACTCGGGTAGTTCTTCTACCTTCGATATGCCGAGGTGCGCTAAAAGTTCAAGCGTTATCTGGTAGAGATACCCTCTTTTGTCGGTTGGATTTTCCACGCGGTTAATCAGTCCTCGTACCATCAAGTTTCGTAAAATGAAATGCGAATTAACCCCGCGGATAAAATCGATTTCACTTTTCCCAAGTGGACCGCGATACGCGACGAGCGTGAGTGTTTCGAGCGCCGCTTTGGTGAGTTCATCCGTGAAATCGATTGCAAGGGCTTTTCGTATGTCATCTGATGCGAGGGGCGAAGTCCCCATCATAACGGTGTCGTCATGTTCGAGTATCGTCACTCCTCTCTCTTTGAGAGATTGGGAGAGGTCTCGGATGGCGCTTCGGACACTTTCTTTGTCGCTCTCAAGTATTCCGGCGAGATCGTCGAGAGTGAGCGGCTCACCACGGGAAAAAAGTACGGCTTCAATGCGTTTTTCGAGGTTCATACGCGATGGATGCTAATATCTTCAAATTCACGGCCTTGGGTTACCGTCACGACGCCCTGTTTTACGAGTTCGAGCACTGCGAGGAGATGTACGATAATGTTCAATTTTTGTTCTCTCCCGAGTCCGGTGCCCGCCGAGGTCTCGCGAAAGCTCAACACCGCATGTTCCTGTATCCTTTCGGTCATGCGCTCAATTAACTCTTTGAGTGAGATGATATTCTCTATCACGACCGTGCGAGGTGTTTCAGGTTTTTCAAAGTTGCCGAGAAGTGTACGGAGTCCGTCACGAAGGAATTCCTGGGTAAGCGTACTCCCCGGAGAGAAGAGCGGTTCCGGATATTCTTCATGGTTTCGTCCGCTGATTATCTCTCGGTCGAAGCGTTCGCTGAAAAGGACTCCGAGGTCTCGAATTTTTTTATACTGTATAAGTCGTTTTTCAAGTTCATAGATACTCCCCTCCTCTAGGGGGGTAATTGGAAGCGTCGGCAGGAGTGCGTGTGACTTTATAAGGATAAGAATAGAGGCAACATAGATAAACCCGGCGACTTCGGCAAGTGGAAGTGTTGTCCTGGTTTCGAGATGGTGAATGAACCCGTCGGCAACCTCTGCGAGCGAGACCTTGGAGACCGCAAGCTTTTTCTCTTCAATGAGATTGAGGAGAAGCTCAATGGGGCCTTCGAACTCTGGAGTTTTAATCCGGTAGGGTGGATGTGTATGCGATTCGACCGAAAGTGTATTAACCACAGCGCTACTCCCTCGGGCGTAGCCCCCTCGGCAGTAGCTCTGTGGGCGATGCTATAGGCGAGTCACTCAAAAGTCGATCAATCCTATTGATATCCCGCGGAAAAAGCGTTGCCTCTTTCACGTTTTTAAGTCCGAGCATTTTTGCGGTCAAGCGTTCAAGTCCGGTCGAGCATCCCCCGTGCGGCGGCATGCCGCTTCGGAACGCTTCCAGATAAAATGAGAATACGTTTGGGTCGAGTCCTCGTTCTTTCATTCTTTCCACAAGTTCGTGGTAGTCGTGAACCCTCTGGCTTCCGCTGTTTATCTCCACCCCCCGAAAGAGGAGGTCGAAGCTTCTGCTAAACCCGGGTTGGTCCGGCTCATGGTAGGTATAGAAGGGGCGTTTTTCATTCGGAAAGTGCGTGATAAAGAGAAAATCCGACTGGTGTTTCTGCCGGGCCCACTCGGAGAGCGTTCGTTCTTGCTCCGGGTCGAGGTCGGGTTCACCGGCACACGTGATTCCGAATTCATTCTCAAGAATATTCTGGGCCTCCCCAAGCGTGAGCACGGGAAAGGATTCTGGGATAAGCGGAGCGGGTATATTGAAGCGTACAAGTATGGGTGCGCACTCATTTGAAACTACGGTGGTAATACTCCGCATCGTGGCCTCAAGCACCTCCATCACATCCCGATGACTCTCGATGAACCCCATTTCGAAGTCCATCTGGAGGACTTCACTCAAGTGCCGTGTCGTTGCGTGTTTTTCAGCCCGGAACACTTTCGCAGTCGTGTATACGCGCTCAAATACTCCGACCATGATCTGCTTGTAGAGTTGTGGGCTCGTTGCAAGCAGGGCTTTATGCCCTTCGTAATAGTTGACGGAGAATGCAGCCGCGCCACCCTCTCCATCACTGCCGACGAGTACTGGGTTTTGGTATTCAATGAAGCCTTGTGAGTGCATGCTTTCGCGAAATGCTCTCACGATCGCGGCCTGTACGGTGAAGATATCGCGCGAACGTTCACTCCGGAGCGTGAGCGGGAGATGGTCAAGATAGGTGTCAAGGTTGAGTTCAGTATCTTTCTCAAAAGGTAGTTCCTCCGCCATAGTGATGACCTCGATCCCCACCGCTTCCATTTCAAGGTCGCCATTTTTTTTGTTCCCCTGTACCATTTTTTCAGGCCTTTTTTTAACGATGCCAGTGACCGCGATAACCCACTCACTCCGGAGAGATCCCGCAGCTTTATGCGCCTCGGGGTGCTCGGGCGTCACGACCACTTGGATTATTCCCCCATTGTCTCTAAGCTCGATGAAAATGAGCTTTCCATGATCTCTTCGCGCATCTACCCAACCGGCAATAGATACCTCTTTTCCAATCTGGTCATTGAGCACCTTAATCAAAGATCGTTTCATCGCCGTTACTAGAAATAGTTTATGTTCATGGCGCGTCTCACGTCGGAGAGTGTTTTTCCGGCTACGGTGCGCGCGATTTCCGTCCCGCTTCGGAGTATGTCCATCACGTCGTCGGGGCGTTTTGCGAGATATTCCCTCCGCTCTCTAATAGGAGAGATGAAGGCGGTCAATATTTCAATAAGATGATTTTTTAGCGCGACGTCGCCGAATCCCCCTTTTTCGTAACGGTTTTTTAAGTCGCGGACTTGATTCTGGTCGGTGTCGAATAAATCGAGATACGTGAAAACGACATTGTCTTTCACGGTGCCGGGATCAGTTTCATGAATGTGGTTTGGGTCGGTATACATCTGCATAACTTTTTCTCGGATTGTGTCGTTGGAATCAGAGAGATAGATGGCGTTATTGAGAGATTTACTCATCTTCGCTTTCCCGTCGATTCCCGGTAAGAGCGGTATGTCGGACGCAAATACTTCGACACGTTCGAAAACAGGTGGATTCAACGGGTACAATCGATTGAATTTTTCCACGATTTCATTCGTCTGTTCAATCATCGGCATTTGGTCTTTCCCGACTGGTATAAGGGTGGCGCGAGGAGCCAGGATGTCTGCCGCCTGCGAGACCGGATACGTGAGAAATCCCGCCGGCACATTCCCCCCGTAGCCCTTCTGTCGCATTTCGTCTTTGACGGTTGGATTTCGTTCAAGACGGGCCACGGTGACCAGGTTTAAAAATAAAACGGTCAGTTCTGCGATTTCAGGCACCAAGGACTGTATGAAAAATGTTGAGTGTTTTGGATCAATTCCAGAGGCGAGGTTATCGAGTGTTACCTCAAGCACGTTTTCCCTGATTTTTTCTGGATTTTCGGCGTTATCGGTGAGAGCTTGAATATCCGCAACCATGACAAACTGGCGGTACTTCTCTTGGAGTTTCAAGCGTCCCTGTATGGTGCCTACGAAATGACCAAGATGAAGTTTTCCTGTCGGGCGGTCGCCTGAGAGTACGATTGTAGCCCTTGTATCTTCCCCTCTTCGTTTTTCTGCATTTTCCGCCATATGGGATAACCCGTGGCTCAAAGTATGCCACGAAGAAAGCGGTTTTGCAAAATATGGCCGTGAATGGGGCTTTAGAGGCCAAGAAGGAAACCCTTAATCTCTCTCCGTCGATCATTGTAGGTTGGATCGGGCAGAGTTACCGTGAAAGTGGTTCCTTGGTCTGTACCCAAAGAGGCGG
>CAYIAA010000005.1:46710-67220 GCA_964361405.1 uncultured Candidatus Saccharibacteria bacterium | reverse complement strand
GTATGCCGGGGACCTGAATTGCACAGATGCCTCAAGGTTATGAGCCTTGCGAGGTACTACTCCTCCACCCCAGCGTTGACTATACTAACTAATTTCTCCTTGTTTTTCAATGATTCAAAATATCGCTCTCGTTTCATGGCACTGGAACGACTTGGTGATAAGTAGGTATCAGTGGGATTAGAGATACCCAAACTCCTGAAACACCTGGGCGTAGAGTTCAAGTACGCGCTTCGCCTCGTCTTGTGAGAGATTGAGAGGGTTATCTGTCCGCTCTAAACTCTCGCGAACGGCATGTGCCTCACGCGCTTCGGGAAGAGTTCTGAAATCACTCGGTTCAATCCGCGCCATCCTGTCCTCGAGTGGTGCACCATTGTGCACTATGCGGTCAACAATTTCTACCAACACCAAATCAGCGCGCACAATAGCAAGTTTCCAGTCATCTGGAATCTCTGATTGGGTAAGTTGTCTAATCTTCTCCCACTCTGCCTCTCCGGGCATTTGCGACTCGGCAACCATGTTAATTGATACATATTTTTTTGCATCTTCTTTAGAAAGCTCTCTAATTCGAACTACGCAGAAAACGATACCGGCGAATGAAAAAACAGCTACCCATTGGAACAGAAACTCAATTTTATCGAGTATGGTATGCCCCGCATCAAAGAGACTCCCGAGAGGTAGTTTCGAATACACTTTTGATACTTGGTCAAACGGCGGTGTGGTAAAAATCTGAAGCATGGAATTTCATTTTACGCTCTCTCGCCATGAAGCGCGAATTCAAAACGTTCTCCGATTTCAAAAAGTTTCTCCTCGCTCCACGCTGGACCCATCATTTGGAGACCGAGTGGGAGCACTTTCTCCTCCCGGACAACTGTACCAGATGGAATAGAAATTGCGGGGTGCCCCGTTAAGTTTGCGGCCACGGTAAAAATATCACTCAAGTACATTTGTACCGGATCGTGTGATTTCTCACCAAGTTTAAAGGCGGGCGTCGGAGAAGTGGGCATGAGTACGGCATCCACTTCTTTATACACATTCTCGAAGTCAATACGAATATGGCGCCGTAAACCTTCAGCTTTCGTATAATAGGCGTCGTAATATCCCGCAGAAAGAATATACGTCCCGAGTAAAATCCTTCTTCTCACTTCCGCCCCAAAACCTCTTCCACGGGAGTGTTCATAGTGCTCAAGGAGGGTCCGTGAAGGCGCCGCGCTCCCGTATCGGACGGCGTCAAAACGAGAAAGGTTTGATGACGCTTCTGCGGGCATCACAATGTAGTAGACAGGAAGAGCGTATTTGAGGGACGGTAATTCGATCGGTCGAATGGTATAGCCAAGATTTTTCAATACTCCAATGGAAGTGTTGAAATTATCAAGAACATCCTGGTCAACACCTTCAGTTAAAAATTGCTCCGGAACTCCGAGTGTGCGATTTTCTCGAGCGTGTTCTTTCTTTGGTGGTGCCGATACACTCGTAGAATCGCGCGGATCGCTGCCGCGGATCACATCATAGATAATACGCGCATCGGAAACAGTTTTTGTTATGGGGCCGATTTGGTCGAAGGATGATGCCATGGCAATAAGACCGTAACGCGAAACCGCTCCATAGGTTGGCTTTAACCCCACGACCCCAGAAAACGCCGCGGGTTGACGCACCGACCCACCAGTATCACTGCCGAGCGCTCCGGGAGCAAGGTGCGCGGCTACCGCCGCCGCAGAACCGCCGGAGGATCCACCAGGGACACGTTCGGGGTCATGGGGGTTTTTGGTGGACCCGAATCGCGAGTGCTCTGTCGAGCCACCCATTGCAAACTCGTCCATATTGGTGCGCCCAAGAAATACAGCGCCCGCTTCGCGGAGTTTCCCGATAACCGTTGCATCGTAGGCGGCAGTGTAGTTCGAAAGAATCTGCGATGCTGCCGAGCACTGCTTGCCTCGAATCAGTATGTTGTCCTTGATTGCAAGCGGAATGCCGTGGAGCGGTGAAAGTCTCTGTCCGTCAGTATCTATGTCGCGCGCGCGCGCCTCCTGAAGTGCGTCTGAAAAAACCTCAAGGTAAACATTGAGAGTTTTATTTTGTGCTTCTGTCTTCTCAAGGTATGCCTGGGTGAGTTCTACTGATGAAATCTTTTTCTTCCGGAGAAGTTCCCCAGAATGAGCTATCGTCATTCCTTCAAGATCTATCCCCATATCAGTCTCGTTCGCCGATAATCTTTTTCACCTTGACCCAATCGCGATCCCGCTCTGGAACTCCTTCAAGAAGCATCTCGGTATGTATCCCCGGTTCCTCTCGATCGTTATCATCCCGAAATATGTTCACTCGCTCGCGGACGGCCTCCGTACCTTGGCCCTCGAACTCGAGGCTCGCGGATTTTATAGCGGAAATATACTCGAGGATTGAGTTTAAATCCTTCGACAGACTCTTGAGTTCGTCGTCCGTCATTGCGAGCCGTGCGAGCGCTGAAAGTTTTCGTATCTCTTCTGTATCCATAGTGCCGTGGAAACGGATAAATCTATTCTATCATTTTTAGGAATGCCCTCTCGTCTAAAATCTTGACGCCAAGCGCTTCAGCTCTCTCTTTCTTTTCACCAGCATTTTCACCGAGGACGAGATAATCAGTTTTTTTAGAGACCGATTCACTTATATTGCCACCACGCACGCGTATCTTCCCCTTCGCTTCCTGCCTCCCCAAACGCGAGAGCACTCCGGTTAGTACAAAGGTACGGCCGGAAAGATTCTGAATGGAATGGGAAGTCTCTATGTTTTTTATGCGAACACCCGAGCGCGTGAGATGCAGAAGAAACGCCTGATTCCGTGGCTCACGAAACCAGGTGTATATACTCTCGGAAACTTTGGATCCTACATCTGGAATTTCTTCAAGCTCTTCTCGGGAAAGTGCACGCATCGCGACCCCAAGTTTTTCCGGTGTCGAAACAGCTTTTCCGGAAAGCCGTTTCGCGAGAAGCGCACTCGTTTCTTCGCCGACATGAAGAATACCAATGGCATAGAAAAAGCGCGAGAGTGTTGCCGTGCGTTTTGTTTTAATTTCTTTGATGATATTCTCCGCGCTTTTCTCGCCAAAGCGAGAGAGGAGAGCGATGTCATCCTTTGAGAGTGTAAAGAGATCGGCGGCATCAGAGATGAGACCTTCGTCAAGAAAACGATCGATAATTTTTGGACCCAGTCCTTCAATGTTAAACGCCCCTCGAGAGACAAAATGGTAGATCGCCTCGCGCACCCGCGCTCCACAGAACTTACTGGAACACCGGTACGCGACCCCGTCGCGGACAACTTCAGAGCCGTCGGCAGGGCAACGTTTTGGCATGTGGAACGTTTTCTCTTTTCCTGTGCGGAGATCCACAAGAACGCTTGTCACCTTCGGGATAACATCCCCCGCGCGTTCCACGATGACCGTATCACCGATTTTGAGCCCCAACCGCTCGATTTCGTCCGCGTTGTGAAGCGTCGCGTGGGTAATCGTAATGCCTCCGAGGGATACGGGCCGCAATTTCGCGACCGGCGTCAGCGTCCCCGTCCTTCCTACTCCTACCATAATGTCCTCCACCACGGTCGTCGCCTCGCGCGCAGAGAACTTGTACGCAAGCGCCGCGCGCGGCGCTTTTCCCACCTCTCCCGCTTCCTGGAAATGTGCGTTGTCGTCAAGAATGATGACGATGCCATCTATTTCAAGTGGGAGTTTTTCGCGACGCTCCTCCCAAAAATTCCGGAATACTATCGCTTCGTCGAGCGAATGGACAAGCCGTGATTCCGGACTCGTCTTAAATCCGAGCGCCCGCAGATACTCATGCTCTTCCTGGTGATTCTCTGCGTCAAATCCTTCCACGATATCGTACGCGATGGCATCCAGGCGGCGGCTCCGGGTAATACTCGGGTCAAGTTGGCGGAGCGATCCGGCCGCCAAATTCCGCGTATTCGCATAAACGGCCGCCCCCTCACGTTGCAGCAGTGCATTGATCCGGGAAAATTCGTCTCGGGTGAGAAACACTTCACCGCGCACGATGAGTCGTTTTGGTGCCGTGGCATCCCCGACAGTTTCGAGCGAGAGAGGAATCGCCTCGATCGTTTTCAGGTTCTGCGTGATATCTTCCCCCACGAAGCCATCGCCGCGGGTTGACCCTTCGATGAAAACACCGTCTTCATAGATAAGCTCAATCGCAAGGCCGTCGATTTTCAGCTCGCAGTAAAACGTTTCGGGAATGTCCCGTTTCAGATATTTAGAGAGGCGCGCGAACCACTCGCGGACATCTTCTTCAGTATGCGCGTCGGCAAGCGAAAGCATGGGCGACGAATGCTGCACTTTTTTGAATTTAGGCAAGGGCTCGCCGCCCACACGCTGGGTGGGAGAATCCGAAGCGAGAAATTCCGGATACTCGTCTTCTAGCTTCGCGAGCTCCGCTTTCAGCGAGTCAAGCGCGGCGTCGGATATTTCCGGCTTATCGAGAACGTGATAGAGATACCGGTGGCGGTTGATGGCGCGCGTCAGATACTCAATACGTTTTTTCGCCTCCTGTTTTGTCATACAGCACTGCACAACCACCCCCCTGAAAAAATCATTTTTCGCATTGGCTTATGGTAGCACCTGGAAAGCCACTTGGAAGCTTCGCTTCCAAGTGGCTGGGCAGAAGGCGCTTCAGGGGAGATTGCCGTAGGTATATTCGGATATACGCTCCGTGCGCTGTGATCCAATCGCCGGCCCGCTTTTTCCACGAGATTCGATTTCCGTCCAGTGGTTTTCCCCGACAATTTTCTTTGAAATAGTAACTTCAATCAAGGGATCGCTGATCGTGAATGAATATGTACAGATCCGAACTCCGGAAGGTGCCGTACACGCGCCTCCCTCGAGACTGACGGCGCGAGAGGCGTCGAGGCACACAACCGCCGATGCCGGGGTGCTTGCCGGTTCCGCTGTCCCGCTGTCGGTCGGCTCGGGGAATGCCGCGAGGGCGATATCATGATAGAGCGCGCACTCGACTCCCGCATCGGCATTATACAGCGCTACAGTTGAACGCTTCATGATGCCGGAAATTTGAAACCCGCGGGTTGAGAACGAGAGAATGCCGACCGTCAGCACGAGCACGGCCCCGGCGACGAGCGAGGCCATCAGCACTGTAAATCCGCCCGAATAGACTGGGTGCATACCGGCTATGAGCCCGTGAGATTAAAGAGGGTTTCTTTCACTTCGAGCTTTTTCGGCAGATCTTTGTCCATCCATGTCATGGTGACGGTAACGGCAACTTCGTTGCCGGTTACTTGCTCGACGCGGACGCGGCGTCTGAAAATCGAGGGTTGCCACGGTGGCGATTGATGGTATCCGTACTTGCTCTCGCTTACGGGACTGCTGAGATAGTACAGGAGATCGCAATCGGTACCGATGCATTCTTCAATTGCTCCCGGAAAACTGCCGGTAGTAATGGAGTATGACCCCGCGAAAATGTTGATTTTGCACCCGTTCGCGTTGACACCGCCGCCGCACGGCGGCAAAAACCCGTCGGTCCACTCCGCTCCGGAGAGAAGGTTGGAATCACGGCGGTTACGGACAAATTCCATTGCTTCTTCCGCCAAAAACTTCGCTGTGATGGCGTTTTTCGAATAGACGGACGTCGTAATGCCGCGAGTCGCGAGAAAGAGCGCCGGAAGAAGCGCGGTGACGAGGATCGAGACCGCGACCAGCATCTCGACTAGGGTGAATCCTTTTTGCAAATGATGAAAAGTATGCCCGTTCATATTCTCTGGCATCAGCAACTGATGCCGGAAATTCCATCCGGCGACGTAGGGTCGTGGGGAGTGTAAGAAACGTAGTCGGACGGATACCCTTGGAAGTCGGAGATGTCATAGGAAATGCCCTCGACATCAACCCGATAAATCCCGGCCTGGTCTGCAATGTAGAGAAATCCGTCCCGCCCGAACGTCATTGAGACTTCCCCCGAAAAATTGGATACGTCGGCATTTGCGAATATTTCATCAAAATCAACTCCTCTGATTAGCGGAAGCGGAATAGCCCATCGGGGGAGGGGGTCTTCGGGGGTGGTTTTATACCTAAAAGTCTGCAATCTTATATCGCCGTAGTTGCACCCTGAGGATGAGCACCCCAGATAATATGCCAGGCCCGAAACATCATAGGCGGATGCAATAAACCGTGGCAAGTTGTAGTACTGGAGGGAGTACATATCGAAACCATGAGCATAAGTGAGTATTCCGGTTGCAAAGTTAAGCCATCTCACCTCACTTCCGGCGCCCGCACTGCAATACACACGGTCTATCGACGGATCCACCGCTACAGTATGATAATAATAACAAAATCCATCGTATTCTTCCGGCACCGTCGCCACATTAGTTGACACCCCTGTTGCTTCATCGATCCTGTAAAGGTCTGATTGTGCGGGGCCAGGGCCGAACCTGACCGCATACAGAGACCCGCCCGATCGGACAATCTCGCTTGCGGCGCCCGGAAACGTCGAGCGGCAACTGCTTACCTCTCCCGTAGCGACATCTAAATTGCAGAGACTGTTCATCGAATTGTCCTCGGTGTACGTGTGAAGAAGCATCGGGGAGCCGTCGCAGACCGCACCCCACGATGGGGAACCCGAACCAAGTCCGGCGATCGTCCGCTGGGAAACCGTGGTCTGGAGATCGAAGGTGGAATCAAGCTGGCTCTTCCCGGGGAGCTGTGCAACGCCGCCGAGGACGATCGTGACTCTCGGCTGGGCGGTGGCGGAGCCGGCGGTCAGCCAGAAAGTGAGGTTCTTGATCTTGAGGTTGGGGGCGGTGATGGGGCGGAACGACACTCCGTTGTCAGAGGACATCTCGACCTGCTCGCCGTTGCGCCGGTAGACAATGCGCTCGCCTTCCTCCGAGAGGAACGAGAATCGGCTCGGGGTGCCGAGATCCCGGGCATACTCGCTCCCCGCGCGGATGCTCCGCGCCATGGTCTCAAGTGCCACGCCCACATTCGCGATTGCCGTGCCCTGAAGCTGGGTCTTCCGGAAGGAATCGTTCGCGACGACAGCGGCGCCGACCGAGATTACGATGACGGCAGAGAACACGCCGACCGCGACCAGCATCTCGACTAGGGTCAGCCCTCGGGCGTAGACCCTACGGGCGAGCCCTCGGGTGGTGGTGCTTGGTGAAGCTTCCATGCTCATAGTTTAATTGCTGAAGGGTTATTAATACAAGAGGGTGAGTGAATAACTGATACTAAAACTACTCGACCGCTATCTGCCCGGAACTCCAAATCTCGATAGCCTTCGTTCCAGACGGCCCGGCGAGCGTAATTATGACGCGCTCTACCTCCTCAATCGATGGAGGGGGAGAACCCGCGTAGCGCGCGAAGATTATGGGCTCAATGGCGGGACGTTTGTAGAGGACGGTAAACTCCTCGATTTCCTGCAAGGTATCATCTGTAACTCCCTGGATAGACAGTGGCGGGGTGACAAGGACTCTTTTGACGACGACATCGTCATCGTCAGGTGGTGGCGGCCCCGGCGGATCATACTCCCCGTTCTGGTCCGGGTCCGAATCGGCGAAAAAAATAATCTCATCCGCGTCGGCCGTGTAGTAAATGCCGAAATCGGAGAATTGATTTGCTGTTGCCTCTCGGCCGGAGAGCGAGTATGTCTGCGCTTCGCGGGCGGTCTGCGCGATATCGTTCACCAGAAGTTCAAGCAATTTTTGTTCCGAAAACGAGAGATAGTTGACGAGCACCACAAAAAGCATGATGAACGTGATGGACAGGACGACGAGGAGCTCGACTAGGGTAAAACCCTGGCTCGGCAACTTTTCGGCGAGAGCGTGATGAACGGAGCGTTTCTGTGTCATGAAAGAATAAGTAGTGGTATTCGAACGAAGAATTCTATCAACGCGCCGAGAATGAGAAACGGCGCGAAAGGAACCTCGCTCTTCAGTGTAAAGGAAGTTTTGCCAAGGAACAAGAGAATGAGGGAGACTGCGCCACCGATCATGAAAGCGAGGACGAGCGCGTCGAGACCGGCGCGGAGCCCAAGGAGGAATCCGATGCCCGCCGCGAGCTTTGCGTCGCCGAGCCCCATCCACCTGCCACCCGAGAAATACCACACTGCGGCAAAGCCGAGGAAAAAGAAGAGGCCAGCAAGAAAATCAAGAGAGAGAGAACCTGTTGTCATAAAACGGACGGTGAACGCGAGCACCACAAATAAATACACGAAGAGATTGGGAATGATTTTGTGCCGGAGATCATATGCTGATATGAGAATGAAAAGATATAAAATCACGAGGTAAAAAAGTGCGCGCACAATCTCTCCCCATGACGACGAGAGTCCCAGTGGAAGAAATTTCCACGCGACAAGTGCCGTGAGCACCCCTGCGGCAAGTTCAATGAAGGGGTACTGCCACGAGAGATGCGACTTACAGGAACGGCAGCGAGCGCGTGAGAATATAAAACTCGCGAGTGGAATGAGGTCGCGGGAAGAGAGCTTCATTCCACACGAGAGACACCGCGACCTCCCGCCCACGGAAACCCCTGTATGAAAACGGTAGATGATGACATTCAAAAAACTCCCGATGATTGTCCCGAACACAAACGCCAATAGTATGAGAATGATTGTCATTATAGTAATAGTATGAGAATGATTGTCAGTATAGTAATAGTATGGGAACAGTTGTCAGTATACTGAGAGACCAATTGGACCACATGTACAAATCCAGTTTGCTCATCCTTGTCAAGGGGAACCCTTGACAATTTGGGTAAGTTCGCCACTTTTGCTTAAGTTTACCCAGTCATCTAGATAATTTTTGAAATCAGTCATTGAGTTAAAATACTTTGGGAATGTTGCTTTGGTGAGAATTGATGCCTGTGGTCGTTCGCTACCCATGTAATCAAGATAACTTGAATATTCATATGACTCAAGGTGACCTTCCTTCCGTGTGCTACCAACACGCATATGATCTTTCCAATTCCTGTCGATAAGTTCAAGTGGGTTGAGGTGGGTATACACAAAGAGATGTCGGAGATGGACGTCTCTTGTAACGTGTGTTGCCTTAAAAGGTTTGGAAAAAAGAGGGCCGGAACGTTGGTATTTTTTATTAAAATACATCGAATAGGCTGTCCCGAGTTTGAGCATAAAGGTACTGATGCCTCCCTGCTTTTTCTCTCTAATCAACAAGTGAAAGTGATTCGGCATTAGGCAGTATGCACCAATATCCACAAGTGTGCTCGTGCGAGGCATAACAAATAGTTCCAGTCGCCGCTTGTGTCGGAAATCACTTAGCTGTAGCGTGTTGGAGCTGTTCGCAACGTAGAGGAGTGCCATAAAGCGTTCGTAATCATGCCCGGACATAAAAATCTTTCGCTTCTCAACACCACGGTTGTAGACGTGATAAAACTCATCCTCTGAAAAAGAAAACTGTCTCTCCATACGTAATCGGCGTGTTATCAGCGTATAGTACACAGTTTCACTGTCAAGGGGAACCCTTGACAGTGGTGCACTCGCTACGCTCCGAGCACAATTAATCTGACTGAAAATTTAATTATCGGAGATTCCCCGAGGTCGGACCTCGGGGTTTACCATGGGTAGGGATAGCCCGGATATCAAAAACCCGCCTCTCGGCGGGTTTTTGATTCTCATTGACCGAGGGTCTAGAGACAAGCAGTGCCAGTGAGTGCGGCAGCTTGTTGCTGTGATTTCCCGTTACTGTCAACACACCAGTGTTGAGCGGGGTCGGTACGAAGTGGCATTGAGACTGCCCATGATCCAGAGGGTGTTCCGGTAGTCACACACATTCCGTTGTCCATGGCTGTAGCTCCAGATCCACCACTACTCGCAGCTCCCGCAGCCGTAATCGCTTGCGTAACTGGCGTTTGGGCAAAAAGCGTGTTCACAGTTGCGGCGCATGCGAGAAGAGCGAAGGGCGCACTGCCATAGCTTTGGTTTCCTGCACCGTCATAGTAAAGTTCGGCGGCGGCTCGAATGCCAGAAAGGTTCGCCTTAATTGCCGCATCTTGCGCTCGTCCTCGGGCTGTGTTCAGCGATGCCAATACGATTGCCGAGAGGATGCCAATGATGGCGATAACCACCAAGAGTTCAATTAACGTAAAACCTCGTGTTCGATTGGTTAGAATAGACATAGTTTCTAATGAGTTAGTTGTTATCGACCTTATTTTTTAATGCTTGCTCACCGCCCCGCCTCACCTATCTTCATTCTTCCATGGGGGCGGTGAGCGGAAAAGCACCTGTAACGCTATTATAGTATGCTGTAAGGCCAAAACACGCAACCCTTGTGGATAACTGAACTGGAAACCCTTTGAGTGGTCCTCATTGAATGGAGGAAGAAATGTTATAGATCGGCCCGATAACGGATATGAGAAGTACGCCGATACCAAGTCCAAGCACGATGATGAGGACCGGCTCTATCAAGGTGACGATGGATTCAACGGCGGTCTCGACCTCCCGCTTGTAAAACCTGGCAAGTGTCGAGAGAACGGACCCGATATGCCCAGTTTCTTCGCCAACATGAATCATCTGAATCATAATCCGAGGAATGTCGTTGTAGCCCGAAAGTGCCTCCGAGAGAGCCTTCCCGCCCCGCACTTTTTCACCCGCGTCGTGGAGAATGTTTTTATACATATCGTTCCCGACGACATCTCCGGTAATTTGAATGGCTCGAATCATAGAAACCCCGCTCGTAATCAGAGCATCCAGGTTATCCGAAATACGGGCAAGGTAAAATTTCCGATAGAGGGTGCCAATGTACGGAACAGAGAGTTTATAACGCGCGAGCTTGAGCCTCCCCTGGTCCGTTAGAGTGTAACGCCAGAGGAGAAGACTCGCCACAACGACTCCGATAAGGAGAAAAATACCGTAGCTGACGAAAAAGGAAGAAACACCTATGACAACGCGCGTATAGAACGGTATCTCCCCGCCCACATCAAGGAGAATTTCCGAGAGTTTGGGAATAACAAAAGTGAGCATCAAAATCATGACGCCAGCAAATGCCAGAAAAATAAAAGCGGGATAAATGAGGGCCTGTTTTGTTTTTGATACGAGTTCATACTGCCGCTCAAGGTAGTCCGCGAGGTAGGAGAAAATTTCCGAGAGCGTTCCCGACTCCTCGCCGGAGCGAACCATGGCAACGTAGAACTCCGAAAATACCGCCGGATGCCGCGCGAGCGAAGCGGAAATTGGGTTTCCCCCTTGAATATCATCAACGACCTTCCGGAGTGTTCGGCGCAAGACTTCGGACTCGGACTCGGCGGCGAGAAGCTTAAAAGAATTGAGCACCGGAACCTTTGCTTCAAAAAGCGTGGAAATCTGCCGTGAGAGAATGACGACCTCGTGCATCTTGACGCGCTCAAAAATGCCGATTGACATGAACGATTTACGCTCCGCGGAAACAAGATCAATAACGACCAATTCCTTCCGTTGGAGCGCGCTGATTGCCAAATCACGGTTCTGCGCCTCTATGGTCCCTACATCGCGGGATCCGTCCGGTCGTACAGCTTGATACTTGAAAAGCATAAAAAAATGCGCGGCTAAATCATCTTCTCGAGAGCTTGAGGGTTCATGGAGTGAATCAGTGCGGTCTCGAGCGCAATTTCCCCGCGAACAACGAGGTCAGCAAGGGAGTGATTCATATCAAGCATACCCTCCTGCCGCCCGGTTTCGATGACGATATTGATTTCATTCGTCTTCCCCGTGCGAATAAGGTTCGCCGTTGCCACAGTATTCAGAAGCACCTCATAGGCAGGCACAACACCGCCTTCTATCCGCGGTATCAGACGCTGGGAAAAAATCCCGAGGAGCGTATTTGAGAGCTGGACCCGTACCTGGTTTTGCTGGTGCGACGGGAAAGAGTCAATGATACGGTCGATGGTCTGCGAGGCGTTATTGGTGTGGAGGGTTGAAAGAATCAAGTGTCCAGTTTCCGCGGCAGTGACCGCTGTCGAAATAGTTTCCGGATCGCGCATTTCGCCGATCATTGCCACATTGATATCCTGTCGGAACATTGAGCGGAGTGCGGTGTGGAAATCTTTGCTGTCGTAAGGTATTTCGCGCTGATCGATAATCGACTTTTCCTCCTTAAAGAGATACTCAATCGGGTCCTCGATCGTGAGAATGTGTTCGGCGCGTTCTTTATTGATAATGTCAACCATCGCGGCGAGCGTGGTTGATTTGCCCTGGCCAACAGGACCCACCACGAGGAAAAATCCCTGCTTCTTCTTTGTGAACTCGCGGAGAATATCCGGCAGCTTGAGTTCCTCAAGCGTGCGGATTTTCGCGGGAATAAGGCGGAGTGCGACGCCGACGAATCCGCGCTGAAAAAAAGCATTCCCACGGAAACGAACGCCGGATTTCGTTGAGTATGAAAAATCGAGCTCCTTCGTCTCGAGAAATTGCTTCTTCAATTCCTCGCTCACCATGTGGAAGAGCGTATTCATTACGTCTTCCGGCGAAAGAACCGGTGCTTGCGTAATCGCCAAGAGTTTCCCCGACTCTCGCATTATCGGGTGTTTGAATGGGGAGAGGTGAAGATCCGACCCCCCTTCCCGCGCAACTAAACTGGTGAGTTCTTCGATTTCCCGACGGTAATCGAACATACTTATTTCGCCGCTCCTCCCGGTGGAATCTTTGCCTTTGAAATCTCGAGTACTTTGTTGACGACCTCAGTCGGCGTTGAACTTGCTTTAATGATGTACCCGTCGGCGCCAAGCTTGAGCCCGCGCTCAATATCTTCTTTCTGGCCGAGATTTGAGAGAATGATAATGACGGACCCTTCGGCGAAACCGTTTCCTTTCACTTCCTGCAAAAGCTCAAACCCGTCCATTGTGGGCATGACAATATCAAGAAGAATGATGTCGGGTTTATATCCCCCTTTTAATTTTTCCAGAGCCTCAACGCTTCCAAAGGCGGTATCAACGTTAAAGTCGCTCTCGTTAAACTTGAGCGAGTACATATCCAAAAGAAATTTATCATCATCAATGATAAAAATGTTGTACCCTTCTTTTTTTGTATCGTTCATAAATGCTTTACTCTCTTAATGCGCTCTCTATCTATATCTATCAGTATACTCCACTCCCCGTACTGTCTATACTACTATACGTTATACACCTCCTCAAAGGGGATTACCCCGGCAAAAGCCTTCTGGAAAGCATCTTCCCGCATCGTGAGCATGCCTTTCGACCGCGCAAGCTTGTAAATTTCCGACTCTACTGGGGTCTTGAAAATGAGTTCTTCCAGGTCACGGTCCATGGTAAGTACTTCGAAAACGCCCATTCTGCCGCGGGTCCCGCCCGGGCAAGAACTCGAGGGCTTGGCACGGTACACCTTCTCCGAAATTTTGAATTTGCCGCGGTATTCCGGGGGAAGATCGGCAATCTGCCGCTCGATCAATGCTCGATGTGTTTCTTCGAGTGGGATTTCCTCTTTCTCCGGGCAGAGCACTTTTACGAGGCGCTGGGCCATGGCAATGTTTAGGGTTGGCGCAATGAGGTACGGATCGACTCCCATGTCGATCAATCGCGGAATCACGCCGATGGAGTTATTGGTATGGAGGGTTGAGAGCACAATATGACCCGTGAGTGCGGCTTGCACCGCGAGTTGTGCCGTCTCTTTATCGCGAATTTCGCCAACCATGATGATGTCGGGGTCTTGACGAAGAATGGAGCGGAGGCCGCTCGCGAAAGTGTATTCGATCTCGGGACGCACTTGGCTCTGGTTCACGCCGTCCACGTTGTACTCAATTGGATCTTCCAAACTAACGACGTTATAACGTTCACGGTCGAATTCATTGAGTATCGCGGAGAGTGTTGTTGTCTTACCGGAACCCGTGGGGCCCGTAATCAAAATCATTCCGAAGGGTTTCTCAATCGCCTTCTTCAGTGCTTCCGCATGCTCCTTCGAAAGTCCGAGCGCATCCATGCGCTTTAAACCCGAGAGCGGGTCCAAAATACGAAGCGCAATTTTCTCCCCATAGCTCGTGGGAAATGAAGAGACCCTGAAATCGATATTCCGCCCGCCGATGCGCGCCGAGAAACGGCCGTCTTGCGGTTTTCGTTTCTCATCAAGTTTCATGTCAGTCAAAATTTTGATGCGCGCCACCACTGCCTCGTGGACGTTTAAGGGCAAAAAAATGCTCGTGTAGAGCACACCGTCAACGCGGAAGCGCACACGCACACGGTCGGAGAGTGGCTCAATGTGAACGTCCGATGCATTTCCTTCAGTCGCGTGGTTGATGATAACGGCAACAATTTTCGTCACCGGCGCTTCTTCGACCAAGCTCGTTTTCCTTGCCTTCTTATCAAGTTCATGCTCAAGCTCCTCGTCGTGCTCCGTACTCGTAAATTCGCCGAGCGCCCGTGTCACCTCGCCCTTCAGATTTTTATAATTTTCAAGGACGTGTTTAAAATCCTCTTCCGAGATGACAAAAAGTCGGAATGGAAGATTCAGCTTCGACGAGATAAATTGAAGCGCATCGCGCGCCTCGATATTCTCGGGATCTACAACTCCCACCTCAAGCACATTATCAACGACCTCAAGCGGGGCAAATCGGTAGTGAGCCGCAGATTCCTCGGGAATATAATTGAGCACTTCAAAGGGAATCTCTTTGCCTTTAAGAGATCTGGATGGAATCTCCGGTTGTTTACTCGTAGCCATTGCGAGAATCAACGAGCCGAGTTAAAAATTAAAGCTCGTCGAAAGGGTTCCCGATACCCTTCGCCTCCGGTGTGAGTTCCACGGTTGAATTGCCAAGAGACTGGAAGGCCGCGCTCCTGAAAAGGGCGTCGTCCAAATTAATGCTCCGTATTTTCTCAAGAAGAAGTACCACTTCGGCGCTTGAAATCGAGAGTTCGTCCGAGACCCGGGCTGGGACATCTGAGGAAAAATCTGGGATTTCTAGACTCTCCGAATCCAAACTCTCCGGTATTGTGCTGTCCTCCTCGCCGCCCATAAATAAGAAATACCCAGCGATGAGAGAACCGATAACCGAGACAATGAGAAGGATATTGACGACTTGGGTGATTCTATTCATTGAGGTAGGAAATAAGTAGTGAGTACCATCTGGAACGTATCATCCTTTCCAACATTCGGATTCAGTGCAAATGTGAGTGAGTCTATGTTAAAGAGCGTCAAACTCTGTGCAAGTTTTCCCAAAAACACGATGAATCCATCGTAGGAACCTGTCACCGCTATCTGAAATGAAAATCGCTCGGGGCCTTCCTCCGGAGATTCACTTCCATCTCCCCGAGGTACTCCCCGCCCTCGCCCAACTGCCTCAACCTGTTGCCCCCCTATAGATCCACCAAGCTTAAGCCCGCTCTCATTCGCGAGCCTCTCGATATCGAGTGCACGGCGAACTGCATTTACTTCGGTCGGAAGAATGGCATCAAGTTTGTCGAGATTTTCTTTGGAAATATTATTGTACTGCCCTACCAACTTCTCGCGAAGCGTCTCAAACTGCTCGGCGCGAACGAGCACTTCGTCAAGACGCGCGATTTCATCCTTTTGTTCGCGAATCTTATCCATCATTGGCATCGTAAAAAAAATAAAAAGAGGAACGCCTGATGCAAATATGATGAGGGGAAGAATAATTCTGCTCATATACCTGGGTTACGTTAAAGAGCTGGCACTGTGGCGCTGTAATCAATCGTGGGGGCGTTCAAAATAACGCTGAGCGTAAAGGACACTCGCCCCGTTTTCTCGTCGACCTGCATATTGGAAATAAAATGACCCGCGATACTTTTTCCGTCGCCTTCCTCTTTTCGGAACACATCATCTTGGTAGGCAAGCGATGTGAAGCTCTCCGCTTCACCAGAAAGCTGAACCCTGTGCGGCATAGCCTCCGCTCCTCCACCCGCTCCAGATTCATACGTAATCGATTTATACCGAACCGAATCTCGAAGTGTGAGGTCGGAGAGAAGAGCGAAGAGCGGAATGAGATTGGTGTGCTGGTTCATAAGATTTTTCACATACCTCATCTTGTCGCTCAAAAGAATGAGGTCATTCACCACGCTCGAGATTTCTCCCGCGTTGAACTTATTTTGTGCTTCGACAAGCGCTGCATTCCTTTCCGCGATAGTGCCATCAAGCATTCGACTGTACCACCAATACCATCCCCAAGCGCCAAGAGAACCAAGAAGTGCCAAAACCGCGAGAATCATGAGAATACCTACATCACTCGAAGAGCGTCCAACTGAAGAATCGCCGACGAGAGGTCTTGGGACGAAAGATGTTTTAATGGGCGGAAGTGGTTCCATTCAAGTAGTATACAACATTCTAATTTTTACTAGGCAATTGCCACTAAGTTTCCTATAAAAACTCGTCCAAACCACGCAGTGCAAGACCAACGGCAACGGCAAACTCCGGACCCGCTTCTTTTAATATCGGCTGGAGAAATGCGGCTGGCATTTCGACTTTGCCAAAGGGGTCCCCCTGCACAGTTTCCCTCTTCAACGCCTCTCCTGCGTTAGCCACCATCCCCTTGAGAAGCGCGCCTCCTCCGACCAGGACAACTTTTTTCATCTTCTGCCCGTATTTTACTTCGTAGTCATGTATCACCCGGTCGGCATCAAAGAAAATATAATCCGTGACTGGCGTTATCACTCCTTTAAGGGGCTTATCTTCGTAGTTCCCCGTAAGTCCTTCAGTACGTTTTAATTTTTCCGCCTCATTGAAACTGAGGTTGAAAGCACTTGCGATTGCCTGTGTGATATTCTGCGAACCCCGCGCCACAGTGTGCGAAATAGCGACGACTCCTTCATCAACGATCGCAACTTTCGTCGAGCCGGCGCCGATATCTAAAATTGCATAACTTGAGTGGTCCCCCCCAAAAACGCTCCGCATAATGCTGAAAGTTTCAATTTCAAACTGCGTAGATTCGAGCCCGATGCGCTGGGCAAACTCGGCTCCTGCTTGGAGCACTGAATTATGTATCACCGCAACCAAAATCCGCATTTTGCCCTCATCTTTTTTCTCTGCGCTTTCCCAACCGGACCCCTCGTTCTTCCGGGGTACGCGAATCCAGTTGATGCTCACTTCAGCGGAAGAAGCGGGAATATATTTCCGCGCTTCAGTCGGAACCACTGAAGCGAGTTTCGACTCCGGCACCGATGGAATTTCCATCAGAAGAAGAAGACTCGACTTGAGAGGGATTGAGACGAATGCAGCCTTGCTTCCGAGTCCGACCTCGGTGAACAACACCTTGGCCGCTTCCGCAAGTTTTTCGTTCGAGAGTTTTGCAACTTCCCCGATATCCCCTTGTGCATAAGGTCCGAGGGCAAGACTTCCGTACTGCACAAGAACGGCTTTGCCGTGCTTTCGCTTCAACTCCACCACCTTAATTGCGGAAGAGCCGAGGTCAATGCCGAGCACACTGTCGACACCACCACCAAAAATGCGGAGTGTTCGAAACTGCCCGACTACTTTTTCAAAGAGCGGATTCATACGTGCGCCAAATAATGATTGTGGGACTTAATGAAGCCAGTATATCATACGCTTACACTAGAGAACCCGAAGAACTCCCTTATTTATCCACATAGAAAAGGTCAAAATACGTTATATATGCTGGCGATTGCCGATTTTTTCCTTGACATACTCTTTCCACGACTCTGTCTTCTCTGTGGAAAAGAGGGGGATGTCTTATGCATGGAATGTACGAAAAAACTTCCACCCGCAAATACTCTCTCCATACCGAACACTTTCGCGCTCTACGCATACGCCGATACGAGGGTGAAAAAAATACTCTGGCACTTCAAATACCATAACGGAAGATCGCTTGCCGGAGTATTTGCCCAACGTATCTATCAGAAAATAGCTGAAGAGTGCATATTCTCCGAAAGTTCTCACTTGGAAGCGAAGCTTCCAAGTGAGAACGAGGAAACTAAACGTGAACAAATACTAGTGGTCTCGATCCCAATCACGTGGGCAAGTCGGTGGAGACGTGGATTTAACCAAAGCACCCTTGTTGCCCAAGAACTCACGGCACTCAATGGCAAGTTTCAATTCTCCCCCAATGCACTCACTAGAATACGCGGCGGCAAACGCCAAACTGCCCAGAAAAGCCGCGCTGACCGGATACACAATATGGAAAATGTATTCGCTGGAGATACCTCTCTTTTCGGCCGAGACGTAATCGTAATTGACGACGTCACAACCACCGGAGCAACACTCCGTGAAGCACGGCGGGCACTCCTTACAGCTGGCGCTAAGGTGATCTACTCATTCGTGATTGCACACTGAGAGGGACATAGAACAAAATAAAAAAAAGTGTTATGGTGGGTTTTTATTGGAGAGGTGGCTGAGTGGCCGAAAGCGCCTCACTGCTAACGAGGTAAGGGGTAACACCCTTCGCGGGTTCGAATCCCGCCCTCTCCGCAATGCGATTACGGATGCCTTCTGGCATCCGTAATCGCATTGGGGCAGTGGGATTCGAAAACCGCAGGCAGAACATTTTGAAAAAAATGTTCTGATGCCGAAGTGGGGTCGCGAGTACTTAGATTTTTGTGAGTGAAACAAAACAAAAAGCTTAGTAACTCGTGACCGAATCCCACCCCTGCCTACCGCCTGCCTGCCGGTAGGCAGGGCAGGCGGGCTCTCCGTTTTTGAAAATTGAGTCAGCTTTGGTAAAGTATTGGTAAAATAACAGCAGTCAAACTATGGAAATTTTTTCACTCGTTAAATTCGTACTGATCCAAGTTTTTGGTCTGGCAATTTCTTTTGTTGCGGTAGGACTCTTTATTTTCTGGATTATTCGCAAGTTTTATTCATGGAAGATCGCCACCGCTTTTTCAGTAATTCTCGTTGGGGTATCATTTTTTCTCTTCATGCCTTATGCATTTCCGGAACGATTGCAATACCCGTTCTTTTTGAAAACATTCGGGCCCGCTGATGGACCAGGTCTCCCATTTAAAAACGTCGTTACGTTTTTTGCAAAGGCAAAGTCAGGAAACATGGAGCGGACTCCTTCTATTGCTCGCGACCCCAACGATATTCCGCCACCAATCAACCGAAGTAATTCCGCGCATATCAACATTGAATTGGAAACTAAGGAAGTTATCGCTGAAATGGCTCCGGGCATATCTTTTAACTACTGGACATTCAACGGCACAGTGCCGGGGCCGTTCTTGCGCGTCCGAGAGGGAGATACGGTTGAGTTGACGTTGAAAAACCATCCTTCCAGTATTCACCACCACAACATTGATCTTCACGCAGTTACCGGCCCGGGCGGAGGAGCAGTGCTCACCAATGTCGCACCTGGAGAATCAAAAACCATGACATTCAAAGCTCTGAATCCGGGACTCTATGTCTATCACTGCGCCCACCCGAACGTTGCCACTCATGACGCCCACGGCATGTATGGCTTGATTTTAGTTGAACCAAAGGAAGGTTTGCCGAAAGTTGATCGGGAATTTTATGTCACGCAGGGAGAGTTTTACAGCACCGGAGGCTTGGGTAAAAAGGGCTTGCAAATTTTTGACGCCCAAAAAATGCTCGATGGACATCCTAATTATGTTGTATTCAACGGCAAGACCAAGGGATTGGTCGGCAACATGAAGGCGAATGTCGGTGAATCCGTGAGAATTTTCATTGGTAACGGTGGTGTCAATTTCATCTCATCATTCCACGTTATCGGCGAAATTTTTGACACCGTATACCCTGAAGCCTCCATTGGCGGCGCAGTATTCAAAAATGTTCAGACAACATTAGTGCCGGCCGGAGGCGCGGCGATAACTGATTTTAAGCTGGAAGTACCGGGAAAATATATCCTGGTAGACCATGCTCTTTCGAGGTTAGAGCGCGGAGCATGGGGGGTGCTTGAAGTAGCCGGTGATGAGAACAAAGAGGTATTTGATGGCAGTACCGAAAGCACCGAGCACGGACATTAAAGAAGTTGCCGCTATTTCACTTTTTACCCCCTCAACGGAGAAAAAAGGGCGGTGAATCTATTTCTTCAAACCGTTGGCATTTTGGGCGGCATTACCTTCCTTATTCTTCTCGCGCTCTTCTCGAGAATTCTCTTCTAAGTTCTGCCGCACTATCCGAAAAAACTTGTCGCTTTCGGAAAGTCTCTGGTACTATAGCGACTACGGTCGTTTTATTTAACAGAAAAATTAAAGAATTATTATAATGAACGTACACAATAACTCCGAACGTGGTCATGCCTATCGGCAGGCAGGCGCGATGGCGGGTATCCTCGGCATCATCGTCCTCGTCGCGGCAATTGCCGGGCTTATTTATTTCGTCAACCAGCCAAGTGATGAAACCACCCCCACTCCCGTGGTGAACGATGTCTCAATGAAAATGCCCGCACCGATTATGAACATTGCACTCGCCGCAGTCAAAAACTCTGGCCAGAGCGGCACTGCCGAGATTAAAAATATGAACGGCAAAACCCAAGTCTCGATCTCTCTTACGGGTGGGTCTGGCACGCAAGCCGCGCACATTCACGACGGTACCTGCGAGAAAACCGGTGGGATTCATGAGCCACTCACCCCAGTGAAAGACGGCATATCGATGACGACGTTG
>CAYIAA010000005.1:0-46610 GCA_964361405.1 uncultured Candidatus Saccharibacteria bacterium | reverse complement strand
CGTTGCCTGCGGGAACATCGTTCTCGTCGATGAGATGATCGTAGAGTAAGCGAAACTGCCACTCGGTTCATCAGTACAAGAAACCCCGACAATGTCGGGGTTTTGCGTGGGGACAAGTAAATGCACGCTACTGTGCAATTGTATATACTGTATGTATGAATCAAATCCGAGTTGACGTCGTCACGTCTCCCGGATGTGCACACTGCCGACGCTTCATGGAATTCTGGGAAACAGAAAAAATGAAATGGCCGAGTGTCACCGTCCGCGACATCTCCGTCACTACTCCCGAAGGACAAGCACTTGCAGGGAAACACATGATCTTCGCATCCCCGGGAATTATTATTAACGGCGAACTCTGGGCCACCGGAGGATTCGATAAGGATAAATTCGTCGAAGAGCTCAAGCGCCTTACTAACCCATAATTTAATCCCATGAGACTCATATCACACATGAAGCCGGAAGCTCCTCTTCGCGTAGGACTTGCGGCAACCTACATTTTCTCCGGCATCGATCTCGTAAAAAACCCAACAGCATGGCACTGGGCCATTAATCAAGCCCTTGTGAATCTGCCAGATTTTTTCTCAACATTTGTCAATGAAACTATCGGGGTAAATACTTTTCTCAAAGTACAAGGTGTCGGAGAGCTTATTCTCGCGGTACTTCTTCTCACCTGGTTCCTGCCGAAAAAAATTCTTCAGCCTCTCGCGGCATTTATCACTGTTGAAATGTTCTTCATTTTGGTGCTTACGGGCATAGATTATTACACCTTCAGAGACTTAGGGCTTTTGGGTGCAGGTCTCGCACTCACCGCAATCGCGTACAGAAAGTAAAAATTCGCCAAACTAAATGGAAACGAGGAAAGATATGAAGAAGGTTGTGGTGGTTGTAGCGATTGCCATCGCAATAGTTATCGCTCTTGGGATTAGCTGGTTTATTTTCCTCGGGCCCGAAACTCCTGTCGGCTTCGGATGGTATCTTTTCTCCTTTGCAACGGGACTTACGATGATTGTCCTTCCCTGCACACTCCCGCTCGCCTTTGTTATTGTTCCACTCTCAATGGGAAAAGGGCTAGGTAAAGGACTCTCCATCGCGCTTTCATTCGGTATCGGTGTCGCGTTTACTCTCTCTCTCTATGGCGTTGCCGCCGCACTCCTTGGGAAATATGCCATCGGTTCCCTCGGCGCCCCGCTTGAGACGGTGAAAAACTGGCTCTACTTCATCGCCGGCGCCTTTGCCTATCTTTTCGCACTCGGAGAACTTGGCCTCATCAATGTCCGTATGCCGTCATACACGGGTGCGGCACCTGCATTCATCCAAAAACAGAGCGACTATGTAAAAGCCGTGCTTTTGGGACTTTTTCTCGGCAACATCGGTGTCGGCTGTCCTCACCCGGCAACTCCCGTGATACTCACCCGTATCGCGGCCGAAGGCGACGTGTTCTACGGCTGGCTCCTCTTTTTCACACACGCCGTGGGAAGAATTCTTCCGCTCATTCTCCTTGCAGTCCTCGCCGTCCTGGGTGTGAACGCTCTCTCGTGGCTCGTCGCGAGGAAAGACAAGGTGGAGCGCGCAACGGGATGGGGAATGGTTTTTGTTGCCGCATTTATTCTCGTCTTAGGCCTCTTCACGCATGACTGGTGGGTGAATTCCGGCCAACACACGCTCTTTGAAGAGATTACGCAGGAGAAACTGTTTACCGGACTCATCGCGGGCAAGCTAGAGAGCACGGTTACGCATGCGCACGGACTCGAAACGGGTACAGGGCTCTTCGGACTCCCGCTTGAACTAGGTAATTGGGTGCTTGTTTCCCTTTGGCTCATTCCGCTCTGGTGGTATTATTTCAAAATGAAGAAACGAGCCGCGAGTACTCAATCACAAACTAGAGCGAAAAAACAAATCAAAATATGACGAACGAAAGCTCTCTTGGAATCCCTAATTCAAGTTCAAATCCGAACTGGCAATTGCGATTTCTAATCGCATTTTCCCTGCTTCTCATCATTACCTTCGTCTATTACCTGCCGACGCGATTTAAGGCACTGACAGAAACAGATTCGCACATGGATGGTATGGATGACATGCACACCGATACGAGCGACGCCATGATGGGCGAACTTCCGAGCGCGGCGGAAATCGCGCGCCTTCCGATCCAAACTCCCGCATCGCGCGCCACCCTCTCTCCCACGCTCGTAAACGGCGTTAAGGAATTCCGTCTCGAAGCGGAGGAATTCCGATGGGAATATGCTCCAGGACAATATGTTCACGTCTGGGGATATAACGGGCAAATTCCGGGTCCGGAAATCCGCGTCACCGAAGGAGACAAAATCCGAATCATTGTCAAAAACAATTTACCGGTACCGACCTCGGTACACTGGCACGGACTTGATGTTCCATGGCAAGAGGACGGCGTACCAGGAATAACACAAGATGCCATCGGGCCCGGCGAGGAGTTCACCTACGAGTTTGACGCAGTGCCGGCTGGCACGCGTTTCTATCACACACATGGGGCAGACCACATGACATCGGCACAGCAACTCGACATGGGTCTCTCGGGTGCATTCATTGTTGAGGCAAAAACTTCTAAAGAAGATAAAAAAAGTGCGGAGAGTTACGATCGGGACTACACGCTTGTTCTCGATGAGTGGGAAATCATGATGGGCGGCATCAATACCGCCGCGGGGCATATGCACGGCGCCGGCCAGGCAGGTATGATGGATACCGTTCCAGACTTCAATACCTTCACCATTAACGGAAGAATCTTCCCCCACATCCCAGCGCTCGCGGTAAATCAGGGAGAACGCATCCTCATTCGCTTCATTAATGCCGGCTCCGCCGCTTCACACCCCATGCATCTCCATGGGCACAGCTTCACCGTCGTCGCACGAGATGGGTTCTCTCTCTCTAAATCTGCCCGGGAGGAACGAAACACGATTACCATAAACCCCGGCGAAACACTTGATATCGCCATTAATGCAAATAATCCGGGACCGTGGGCGCTTCACTGCCACCATATCCACCATGCGGCGGCAGGTATGACAATGCTTTTTCAATACAAAGGATACCAACCCGTCGGAACGCTTGAAGAAACGGCCGCAGACCCCTCTCTACAAGCTGCCGCCGTGGTATTTGCGCGTACGGACCCTCTAGATCCGACACATGTTGATGAACCAACCACCATGGCCGGCATTGTCTTGAATATACGATGGATTCTCGCGGGGATTTCGCTCGTTTTAATCGCGCTCCTCTCTTATGGAGTCAACCGGTACCTGAATCGTAGATAAACAATGAATAAGTTCATCCTTCTGTTGATCGTGGGGATAACAGTTGTCCTCGCCGGTGTCGGTTACCGGCTATTCCTCATCCCCGAATCGTCGAAGCCCGTTGAAACGGGAAAAGTTGTCGAGGTTACAATCATCGCCAAAAAAAATGAATGGCGTTTTAAGCCGGAAGATATCGTGATTAATCAAGGGGACCGGATTATTGCCACAGTTGTGAACGAAGACGATTATGACCATGGTTTTGCGATCGATGCCTACGGCATCTCCCAGCGCATGCCAGCAAAAAGCACTGTCACGGTTGAATTCGTGGCAACAAGACCGGGAGATTTTCAGTATTATTGCTCGGTCCCCTGCGGGGAGGGAGATATTGACGGAGAACACCGCGACCACTTCGATATGATCGGCACGATCAAGGTAAACCAGCTTGTCGGCATACACTAAAACCACCGTGGCACACTACACACTCAAGGTAAAAGGAATGCACTGTGCATCGTGTTCCACCTTAATCGACAAGCTAGTGGGGCAGGAACCGGGCGTCACCGCGATCAAGACGAGCTACGGGGCAGAGCGTACAATAGTTGATTTCGATGAGTCAAAAACCTCCCTCGCAAAGATAGACGCACTCATCAATAAATTGGGCTATGATCTCGTGCGTCCCGATGAAGCGTCAACAACCATAGAAGAGGAAGAAGGCAAAGAGGTTCGGCAAATTATGCTCGCTCGGCGGAGGGTCATCGCATCCTTCGTTCTCTCCGCGCCTATCATTCTCTACTACATGCTCATCCACATGTTTAATGTCACGCATGTGCATGAGTTTTTCGACTTCGTAAATGCCGCGGCGCCGACTTTTTCGGGAACAGACTTCGTCTCCCAGGGTGCATACGCCACCAGGTACTTTTTCTGGACCGTAGCCCAACCGTTGAAAGTAGCTCTTTCCCTATTCATGGACGTTTCAAATCCTCCTTTCAGGATCGACCTCAACTACATTTACTGGATTCTTTCGACCCCAATACAGTTCGTCATCGGGTGGACATTCTACCGGAACGCCTTCACCGCAATCCGCGTCGGAGCCGCAAATATGGATGTTTTGGTAGCTCTCGGCACCTCGGCTGCTTACTTTTATTCGGCAATCGGTTTTCTCTTCTTTAACATTGACCATCCGTTCTGGGAAAGTTCAGCCGCTCTCCTTTCATTCATTCTCCTCGGCCGTTACTTTGAGGCAGTCGCGAAAGGACGTGCATCCGCCGCGATCAAAGAACTCCTGAAACTCGAAGCGAAAGAAGCGCACGTCCTCCGCGACGGGAGAGAAGAAACGGTACCCATCGACGCGCTTAGGGTTGGCGACATTATCGTGGTCCGCCCCGGCGAGAAATTCCCCGTTGACGGGACAATCATCGAGGGAGAAGGACATGTGGACGAGAAAGTGGTAACCGGTGAATCGTATCCCGTGAAAAAGAAAATTGGCGACGAGGTGATCGGTGCCACGATCAACCAAGAAGGTCTCATCAAATTCCGCGCCGGAAAAGTCGGGAAAGACACTTTGCTCAACCAAATCGTACGGATGGTGGAAGAAGCCCAAGCCTCACAGGCTCCGATACAAAATCTGGTAGATAAAATCAGTGAGTATTTTGTGCCTGCTGTTATTGTGCTCGCTATTTTCGTATTCGCCGGGTGGGTATTCATCGGCGCACTTCCCTTCCGCACCGGGCTCATGCGCATGATCGCAGTCCTGGTGATTTCATGCCCGTGCGCTATGGGGCTTGCGACACCAACCGCACTCATCGTCGGGATAGGTCGCGCCACAAAGTTCGGCATTATCCTAAAGGGCGGTGATGCGCTCGAGAAAGCGTACCGCGTGGGATCAATTGTCTTCGACAAAACCGGAACTATCACTTTGGGAGAACCGACTGTCACTGATTTCCTTATGGTTTCCGATGCGATGCATGAAGGGCACGCTACCTATCTCGCGGCTGTTGCCGAGCATGGGTCGGAGCACCCACTTGCACATGCCATTGTGAGAAAGCAGAAAGCCCAGGGCGAAGTGCACACCCCAAAAGAGTTTCAAGCAGTACCAGGTTTCGGGGTACGCGCCGTAGTTGAAGGAGAAGAGGTTCACATCGGGAACGAAGCGTTCATGAAAAGTCTCAACATTGATACAAATGCACACCAGAGTACACTGGAGCGCCTGCAGGGTGAAGCAAAGACCGTGGTCTTCCTGGCTGTAAAGAAACGGCTGACCGCCCTCATTGCAATGCGCGACGATATCAAACCATTTGCAAAAGATGCAATCATGGCGCTTAAAAAAATGGGTAAAGAAATCATCATGATCACTGGCGACAACCAGAAAACCGCCGATGCCATCGCCTACGAAGTCGGCATCGATCGCGTCATGGCTCAAGTGCTTCCGGAAGACAAGGCAACAGCGATCAAGAAACTGCAGTCAGAAGGGAAAAAAGTCGCCATGGTTGGTGATGGCATCAACGACGCCCCGGCCTTGGCGCAGGCGGATCTTGGTATTGCCATCGGTTCCGGCACCGATGTCGCCATTGAAACCGGAGAAGTCATTCTCGTGAAAGACGACCTCCGTGACGTCGTGACCGCGATCCAGCTCTCCGGAAAAACCATCAAAAAAGTCTGGCAGAATCTCTTTTGGGCATTCGTCTATAATGTCGTCGCGATCCCCATCGCTGGCGGCATCCACCTTCTCGTCACACAAAGCTCCCTCGGAGTCCCGGCAGAGTGGGTCGTTTCCCTGCGGGGCGCACTCGGAGGCGCGGGAAGAATCTTCTATAATTTCTCACAAGCAACACTCCGTCCCGAGATTGCCGGGTTCGCAATGGCATTCAGCTCCGTCTCCGTCGTATTAAACTCTCTTCTCCTCAAGCGCTACACGCCGCCGATCGAGCGGACTGCGGCAAAAGAGTAATATTTTCTTGAGTCTTGAAGAAAAAAAGTGCGTGCCGTGCGAGGCGGGGATGCCACCACTTGGCACAGACGCGATTCTAGAACTCGCGCGAGAGATTGACCCCGCGTGGAAGGTTACCGAGGATAGCGGGGACGGAAAAAAACTTCTGCGGCAATTCATATTCCTGGATTTTGCTACCGGACTCTCCTTCGTAAACCAGATCGGGGAGATCGCGGAGAGCGAAGGACACCACCCAAACCTTGCGCTCTCGTGGGGAAAGGTGGTCGTCGAACTATGGACGCACGCGATTGGAGGGTTATCGGAGAATGATTTTATTTTGGCAAAAAAAATTGAATCCGTGTACACTAAAGCGTAATAAAATAACAGTAACACTATGGAGAAAGTAGAACTGCACATCGAGGGAATGCATTGTGGAGCATGCGCGACGGGGATACAGATGCTCACGTCGCAGATGGACGGGGTTTCAAGCGTTTTCGTAGACTACAACGGCAAAAAAGGCACGTTCGAATTCGATCCGGGAAAAACCTCGCTCGACGCTATCAAGAAAAATATCGCCGAGCTTGGATACAAAGCGTCTTAGCATAAGTCGCGAGAGGTGCATAAGTGAGATTGACGGCACCTCTTGGTTAAACTAGCGTAGAGAGTAGAAGTTCGCTCTACCAGACAATAAAGGGAGACCAAAAAATGGCTACTCGTCCAGGACTTCTCTCGGAAGTTCGGCCGTTTCTCGGACTTGTCGCAGAGCAGATGATCCCTCGACAGGTGTTTGAGAGCAAACATCTCCATAGACACCCGGTTCTCCTCATCCCCGGCTTCTGCGGGCACGCAAACGGACTCTACCGTCTGCGACAGTATTTTGAGGGAGAAGGTATTCGTGCCTATCACGCGGACATCGGCTGGCACATGCGACCCTACCGAACAACGATTGCCATGATCCGAGCGCAGATTGAGAGGTCGTTTCATTCGGGGGAATTGATTCAACCCATTGGATTCTCACTCGGGGGCGCAATCGTTCTCCTCATGCTCGCAACGGAACTGCAGGAAAGGATGGTGAACCCCATCATCGTGGGAACCCCGCTTTTCGGCACACCGCAGAGATCTCTCGCCTACGCAGTCGAGAAAACGACAGGTATTTCACGGGAACTTTTCTTCCAGATGCGGGAACGGATCGAACTGCTTCCTCACCGCATCACAGCCGTGGTGCCAAGGCGAAGCGACGGTATTGCACCTCCAGAGCGTTGCTCTCTTCGGAAGGGAAATGTTCGCCATGTGAGACTCGCGCAGGTCTTTCCTAAAAAGAGACTCGGTCACGTCGACCTTTTCTCCGACCGGGATGTCTGGCGACTCATCGCTACCCTCATCAAAGAGGATGACGGCGGCGATACAGAGCCCATCCCCTTCCACGATGTGGAAGGGGATGGGCTCATGCTTTTTCAAAATAAACCCGCTATACTCACACCATCGATAAGCACATCTATGCAATACCAAGTACAGGATTTCAAACTCCCCTCGCTTTCGGGGCTTTCCGAAAAGCTCATCGTCGAGCATTTGAAACTCTACGCGGGCTATGTTAAAAATGTGAACGTGCTTCGCGAAAAAATTGAGGAATACAAAAAAGATTCTGAACAACATGCGCTCGATCTCTCCGAACTGACCCGCCGCTTCGCTTTTGAATGGAACGGTATGCGGATGCATGAATACTATTTTGAAGCCCTTGGCGGAGAGGGTCTGAAAACTGGTGGAAGACTTGCTGAAATGCTCGGCGAGCGATTTGGGAGCTTCGATGGATGGCTTACCGAGTTCCGCGCGCTTGCCGCAATGCGAGGTATCGGCTGGGTAGTACTTGCTCGAGACGCCCGCGCGGGAGCGCTTTTCAATATCTGGGTGAGCGACCACGAAATCGGACACCTTGCGGGCGCCGATGTTATCCTCGCTCTCGACCTCTGGGAACACGCCTATCTCTTTGACTACCTTCCCGCGCAAAAAAAGGACTATGTTTCCGCATTTTTTGAAAATCTCCGCTGGGACGTCATAGAGTCGCGTCTGCGTGTCCGGCCTGCCTGCCGGTAGGCAAGGTAGGCAAGCCTCGTGTGCTTATAACTCTTCTTTTTAGTGGGTGACCATAATGTTCTATATAGCCCGAAGGAAGTATTTCCAGCAAGTATTTCACCTTAATTTTCGTACTTGGAAGCGAAGCTTCCAAGTCTAGACTTCCAAACACCCTCCGTTGCGTTATCATACATAGATGCACTCTCGTGATGCACTTGGCAGTCACTTTCGCTTGAACGCTACACATGAACGAGCGCTCACTAAGCTTGGGCTTATAAGCGTGCGGGACCTCCTCTACCACTTCCCGACTCGCTATGAAAAACCGGGGAAAATAGTAACCGTTTCCGAGCTCGGAGCGGGAGAAACGGTTGAGCTCTACGGAATTCTGGGAAAACTTGGGATTACAAAAGCGTATCGGAGAAAAATCCCCTTAGCGGAGGGCACCCTGGTTGATGAAACCGGATCAGTCCGGCTCGTATGGTTTCATCAGGCGTATATCGCAAAAACCTTCACCAGCGGTTCATTTGTCCGCGCATACGGGAAAGTAACCAAGGGTAAGCGAGGTCTCTATCTCGCAAACCCGACCCTTGAGCGGGTACGCAAAGAAGATGCGCCGAGAAAAAATCTTTTCGACACGGCGAATGAACAAGGAGAGTCATCTCTCATTGGTGTGTACTCGGAATCACGCGGTGTATCCTCGCGCTGGCTCCACCATGCAGTCAGACGTGTGCTTGAGGAAGGTACGCTTGATTCACTTGAAGATCCGATTCCCGAAGATATCCGGAGTCGCTACAGTCTCCCCTCCCTCCGAACCGCTCTTATCTGGATTCATCTCCCTAAAAAACCAACCGACGCGGCCGCGGCCCGCAAACGATTTTCATTCGAGGAAGTTTTCCTAATCCAAGTCGCCCGACAAAAGACAAAGTTCGAATACCAATCCAATCCGTCGTGGAAAATCGAAACTCGACATAACGATATGGAAGGCTTTCTCAAAGGACTGCCCTTCTCGATGACCAAGGCCCAAGCGGCAGCGCTCAAGAGTATTGTGGAAGATCTCGGCCGCAATCGGCCAATGTCACGTCTTCTCGAAGGCGATGTGGGGTCGGGAAAAACAGCCGTCGCCGCGGCGGCGGCGTACTCCGTCATCACTACGCGGCCGGGCACGCAAAACTTCGGAAACCTCGAAGTTGCATACATGGTTCCTACGGAAATTCTCGCCCGCCAGCACTTCGAGTCGTTTATTAAAAATTTCGCGCATACGGGAGTGAATATCGGCCTTATCACCGGAAGCGAGGCAAGGAAATTCCCCTCCAAAATCGATCCTTCAGGACATACAAAAGTCTCGCGCGCCCAACTCCTGAAGTGGGTCGCGAACGGAGAAGTGCCAATTGTAGTCGGTACACATGCCCTACTCGGCGAGCGCGTGCAATTCAAAAATCTCGCCTTGGTCATCATCGACGAACAGCATCGCTTCGGTGTCCAACAAAGGGCGAAACTCGCCAGGAAACACCGGGCACAAGACGCCCTGGTTCCCCACCTCCTCTCGATGACGGCAACACCAATCCCACGGACACTCGCACTCACCGTCTATGGAGACCTTGATCTCTCCGTGATTGATGAAATGCCTCCGGGACGCAAGCGTCCGATAACGAAAATCGTCCCGCCGGAGCGTCGCGGCGATGCGTACCGGAAAATGCGAGAAGAAATACAAAACGGGAGACAAGCGTTCGTCATTTGCCCTCGAATCGATGCTCCTGACCCAAAAAAGGAACTCGCACTAGAAGTGACGAGCGCGAAAGAGGAAGCAGTACGTCTCAAACGCGACATATTTCCCGAGTTTTCCGTAGGACTCCTCCACGGAAAACTCTCCGCGGGAGAAAAGGAGCGCGTGATGAAAGATTTCGAGTCTGGCACCATCCAGATTCTCGTCGCAACGTCCGTCGTCGAAGTGGGAGTCAATATTCCGAACGCAACCATTGTTCTTATCGAAGGCGCCGAACGCTTTGGCTTGGCCCAGCTTCACCAACTCCGCGGGAGAGTCATTCGGAGCGACAAGCAGTCATATTGTTTCATTTTTACCGATACAAGGGGAGGTAAATCCCTTGAACGACTCAAAGCACTCGAGAGTGCGAAGAACGGCTTCGAACTTGCCGAGTATGACCTCAAGCTCCGCGGCGAGGGATCACTCTCCGGCGCTATGCAGTGGGGAGTCTCCGATGTAGGAATGGAAGCGCTCAAAAACTTAAAAATGGTCGAAGCGGGTCGGCGGGAAGCCGAGATGCTTCTCGAGAGCGACCCAGAACTTGCCAAGCACCCTCTCATAGAGAAACGTATTGCATCGGAACACACCGATATTCACTTTGAATAACTACGTTTGCCCGACATACAAGGCGGGTATATGATTCTTTACACGGATACGTAACCAAACGGTAGAACACTTGTCTTATACCTGAGGGAGAGATGAAATATGCGCGTGTAGCTCAATGGTAGAGCAGTCGTCTTATACACGACCGGTTCTAGGTTCAAGTCCTAGCACGCGCACACGTTTAAGCGCATACGTTCACTTTGGTTGATTGACAGAGCTATTGGGCTTGGGATAATAAAGACAGTTTAGAAAAGGAGGTGATCACATCTCGCCCTCGCGCGGATGGACGCGAGAGCGTCTCACAACCCCCACTTGGAAGCGAAGCTTCCAAGTGGGGGTTAAACTTTTAGGAAGTTTAGTCTTGAACGACAATCCCCTCGCCTTCGTTTTTTCGCTTTGGCTTGATACCGTTTACGACAAGGAGTTTTTCGAACGCTTCACGTTCAATCGTCTCAACACGCTCGAGTTCTCCAGCAATATGATCAAGCACTTTTCGATGCTTTTCTATTACCTCGCGAGCGCGCTTAAGCGCCGTGGTCATAATGTCGGAAACCTCTCGGTCTATTCGCGAAGACACTTCTTCCGAGTATGCATTTTCGCCTGAAACAATTCTGCCTCCTGTATAAATAGGCGTTCCGCCTTCTTCAAATGCTATCGGACCTATAGCATCAGACATTCCATATTTCGTTACCATGTCGCGCGCAAGCGCTGTAGCTACAGCAATATCATTTGAACCACCCGTTGTAATATCGTTAAATACTATATCTTCCGCTGCATAGCCCCCCAAGGCAACTGCAATATCATCTAAAAATTGTTTGCGTGAATGAAGCCGCCTTTCCTCGAGCGGGAGTTTAAGAGTATATCCGCCCGCCATTCCGCGTGAAATAATCGTCACTTTATGTACTGGATCAGAGTGCGGGAGTATTGACGCTATGAGCGCATGCCCCGCTTCATGGAATGCAGTTATTTTTTTCTCTTCCTGAGTTATAATTCTTGACTTTCGTTCGGGACCCATCATGACCTTCTCTACACTTCTGATAAAATCAAATTGCGCCACCTGCTTACGGTTTTCCCGAGCTGCAAGTATTGCTCCTTCGTTTATTAAGTTCGCAAGGTCCGCGCCAGAGAATCCCGGCGTCCGCTCTGCTATTACATGTAAATTAACATCTTCCCCGAGAACTTTTTTCTCCGAGTGAATTTTTAGAATTTCCTCCCGTTCTCTAATATCTGGGAGGTCAATTACCACTCTCCTGTCGAAACGGCCAGGACGAAGAAGTGCTGTATCAAGCACGTCGGGACGATTCGTCGCCGCCATCACGATTACCTTTTGATTGGGCTCAAAACCGTCCATTTCAACTAAGATTTGGTTTAAGGTCTGCTCACGTTCGTCATGCCCGCCTCCCATTCCGGATCCGCGATGACGCCCAACGGCATCTATCTCGTCAATGAATATGATTGCCGGAGCGGCTTTCTTTGCCATTTTGAAAAGATCACGCACGCGCGAAGCCCCGACGCCCACAAACATCTCCACGAACTCCGAACCGGAAAGATAGAAGAATGGCACGTTCGCCTCGCCCGCAACCGCGCGTGCAAGAAGCGTTTTCCCCGTTCCGGGCGCGCCCATGAGGAGCACGCCCTTCGGGATTCGCGCGCCAATCTCAATAAATTTCTTCGGATTTTTCAGGAAATCAACGATTTCCTGCAACTCCTCCTTGGCTTCTTTTGATCCTGCAACATCCCGAAACGTCACCCGCTGATGAGAATCCGAGGGATTAATAATACGTGCCTTTGACTGACCAAAGGTAAAAGCCTGCATCGCCGAGCCCTTGACCTGCTTTGAGAGTATCCAAAAGAGAAAAAGGATAAAAATAATTGGAGCAAAGATGGAGAGGATCGGAATAATCCACGTCACAAAGCCCGACGGACTCTGCGCCCTGATTGAAATCGCACGGAGTTTCTCCGAAGAAACTCCCAGATTGACGAGCGACTCCGTAATGTCCACTTCGGAGCCTTTTCGCGACGTTTGCTTCATTCCATCGGAAAGCTCAATCGAAATCGAATTTCCCTCGACAATAATCTCCCTTACCTTGCCCGTCTCAATCGAGGTTGCAAGTTCAGAAAGCGATACCTCCTTCACCTCCTCGCCGGGGGCGATAGATTGGAGCGAGCTATATGCAAGGGCGATAAGGACAAACACCAGAAGCGCTGTCCCGATGTGGTTCACGAACTGCCTGCGATCGTTTTGATTGCGCTTTTTCTTGAATGGTTTCACATCCATGTGCGTAGTATACACATCCGCATGAAATCGGAAAGCCGCCACCTATCTATTGCATGGAAGTGTTCGCGTCCCTAGAATGAGGCAATGCCGACACTAATCGAGAATAAAAAAGCGCACCTTAATTTCGAAATCCTCGAGCGTTTTGAGGCTGGGGTCGAACTCATAGGCTCTGAAGTGAAATCACTCAAGTCGAAACGCGGCTCTCTGGTCGGGGCCTTTGTCGGCGCGCGCGGAGGTGAAGCATTTCTCCTCGGCGCCGAGATTCCACCGTACCAGCCCGGAAATGCGGTGGAAGATTATGACCCACGCCGAGCACGGCGTCTCCTTCTCACAAAGGCAGAAATCGCCCGACTCGCAGGATTTGAGTCGAAAAAAGGTTTGACAATCATCCCAATTTCGATGTATACTAAAGGACGAACGATTAAACTCTCGATTGGTGTTGCACGCGGAAAGAAAACGCACGACAAACGTGAATCAATAAAAAAACGCGAAGCGAAATTGCACATTGAACGAGAACTCAAACGAGATCGTTGACATACAGAGGGGGATGATCGGCTTTGACAGTGAGCGATTCTTTCGCACGCGGGTCGAGGATTCTAGCTAGCTCGTTAAAAACGCTAGAAACATATACGTGCAAACGTATCAAAGGTAGCAAAGAGGGTTTTGTCCCCCTTTGCCCCAGCATTCGCAATCGCGTAAGCGTTTCGGATGCCGTCTCCGTGCCCCGACTCTCCGGGGGCGCATCGAGGCGTCATAACAGTGAGAGTATGGTGAACCGGTGTCTCCTGGCTTACCAGAAACAATGAGACTCGGCTGATTCGCATTTTGCGCGCTTCATAACGCTTCGGCTTAAAACACAAAAACGCGCTACGCTCGTAGATCTGCGTTTGTTTCCTTACTGGACGCGGGTTCGATTCCCGCCATCTCCATAGATAAAAAATAGCCGGCCTTGTGCCGGTTATTTTTTATTCTAGGAAATTTGCTGGCGGGAATCGAAGGCCGGAGGCGCGCCTGCCAAAGCAGGATAAAGCGCCGAGGTGGGGTCGCGAACACTTAGACCTTTCGAGCGCGAAGTGCGAAGAAAGGGCTTAGTGATTCGTGACCGATTCCCGCCATCTCCACATTCATTGACGGCACTCTATTCGTGCAGTAGGGTAATGATGGAAAAAACAAGACGGAATTCCCCGTCTTGAGTTCCCGAGAGAGGCGCGATTTGTCAACACTTCACGGAACAAAACTGATCGAAGCTCCTCCAGTTCGGAGAGGTGGCTACATACTGTGGGACGAGAATGCGCGAGCCGTGCTCTTCAAAAAGGATGACCGCGACTGCACCAGCATACGCCGCGGAACCGACAACAAGTGGGTCGCGGCGTTCATCAAGGACGAAAACGATTTTCTGGAATTCTCCCTCTTGATGGCCAACATGTTCGGATACGGCACGGAGAAAGTGGAAAATCTCTCGCTTCCCGCGTTCCACTTCATCTAGCTTCCAGAACCGCGTCCGCATTGATCACTCGCCTCGTTCGAAGGAGCCCCGTTTTCTCGGCGGGGCTCCTTTATTTTCGCGGAAAACAATACTTGACTTTATTATGTTCTTGTGATATTATTAAATTAGTGGTTCATTCAAGATATATATAAGGAGAATTCATGGGTCGCATCATCTCACGACTTTTCGTGATCGTCAGCCTACACACTGCGGCGTTCCTCGGTGCTGTGATGGCACACTCCTATGCCTTGGGGTCAGGGATCGGCTTACACCCAGCTCTCGCATCCATTCTTGCGTGGTCGGCGGGGCTGTCGTGGAGCTTGTTCATACCGTCGCTCCTAGAAAAAAAGGGTTGACAACATCAGATCGTAGCGACTTTCCCTCCCCCAGAAACGCCGTACCTGCACCTTGCATGTGCGGTGTTTTCATATCTCTTGACACCTAGTTGTGCCAGCGCCACATTCACTCTACAATTGATTCGTCATGACAACACGGACGACATTCGCAATCGGGGCAGGCATCGGGATTCTCGTCGGCGTCAGTGCCGCACTTCTCATGTCAGCATATGCACCGGGGGCAAAATACGACCGCAAGGAGACGACTCATGAGGAAGGTGGTATCCCTCCTCTCTCTGACTCAAAAAAAACACCGTTGCCAGAAACAAGCGACATCCCTGGCACGAAACAAATTGATGAAACGAAAACACCGCCCCATATCTCTGTCGTACCCGAGCCGACGGCAGAGGAAATGATACTCATTCACCAGACGATTGAAAAATTCAAGCTCTCGTCGCGAAAGCGCGAATGCACCACCGTCTCCATATGGGGAAACGATACGCAAACGCTCACAGTTGAGGTTCGGGAAAACCATACACCCGAGTGCGGCGGCGACCCGGAAACTTCACCCCGCCTTTTCACACTTGAAATAAATAAAAATACAGGCAAAGCATACTCCGATCGTTTCAGTAAAGACGGGGTGCTCGAAGAACTTCTGTAAGAGTAGTGGAACCGCCATCGGGAATAAAATCTTTCTATCCTCATCAGAAAAACACTCGTGCTACACTATTTCCATGACACTAGCCGACGAATTGAGTAAAAGCAGGAGCGACCTCTCTATCTGCGGCGAATGCGGACTTGCCTACTCTGACGCTACCCGAGCGAGCGAATGCGAGACTTGGTGCCGGACACATACAACCTCAAATCCAGAAATCGCGAAGTATGCAGTACAACGTTAGCCGACTGAACTAACTGGCCCGGTTGACGAATTTCACTCGACGGGCTAAGATACTGGCAATCCCGCTTGCGGGATTTTATAGACTGACGCATTGAAGCACGGGCGAATACGAATAAACCACCAGATTACAGCCCGCGAAGTGCGGGTGATTGACGCGGAGGGAAAAAATATCGGCGTCATGCCACTCGAGCGAGCGCTCGCGCTCGCCAATGAATCGGGAGGCGATCTCGTGGAAATCTCGGCAAAGACGAACCCGCCAATCGTGAAAGTGATTGAGTACGGGAAATATCTCTACTCGCTCCGGAAAAAGGATAAAGGAAAAGGCCATCGCACCGAGACGAAATCGCTTCAAGTTAAAATTGCCACCGGCGAGCACGACCTTGAGCTCAAATCGAAGAAGGCGTCGGAGTTTTTGAAAGAAGGCCATCGCGTCAAGATTGACCTCTTCCTCCGGGGAAGAGCAAAGTATTTGGACGAAAAGTTTCTCCGTGAACGGCTTGAGCGGGTTCTCCATTTAATCACCGAACCTTATAGTATTGCCAACGGGCCGACCAAGAGTCCGAAGGGGCTTACCATTATCATCGAGCGCGGAAACGTAAAAACCAATGAAAACAAACAAATCAATGCAAAAGCGGCTCCGGGTAACCAAACGGGGTAAGGTATTAAGCCGGAAGGCCGGCCAAGGGCATTTTAATGCAAAGGAACGTCGTTCAAAGCAACTTCAAGGTCGGAAGCAGAAACATGTCGTGATTAGATTTAAGACGCTTTCAAACCTTCTGCCTGCCGGATCGAATACTCTGTAGACTATAAATCATGCCGAGAGTAAAACGAGGAACAATTGGGGCGAAAACGAGGCGGGGTATATTGAAGCGTGCCAAGGGCTTTCGCTTCGGCCGCGGCTCGAAGGAGCGCCTCGCGCGCGAGGCGCTCCTTCATGCAGGAACCCATGCCTTTCGAGACCGGAAAAAAAAGAAACGCGTCATGAGAGCGGGGTGGAATGTGAAAATTAACGCAGGAGTCCGTGCGGAAGGTTCCTCGTACAGCAAATTAATTGGCGCTCTTACTAAAAAGAAGATTAAACTCGATCGGAAAATACTTGCGACGCTTGCCGAGCATCACCCGGAAATGTTCAAACGGGTACTTAAACAGGTAGCTCTCTAGAGAATGCGCTTGCAATCGGGACCCGTACAGGTCTCGTAGAAGTGGTCTGAATTCGCGTACACGCGGTAGTGGTCAACTTTCTCCTTTTTCACCATTTCAACTATCCGCCTCACGAGTGCCTTCGGGTCCTTGTCAAAAATAACCTTCTCATTCGGTCGGTGGGCGTTCTTAAGGATATTTCGTATGACATCGTCAGTTGCCCATCCCCCTTCGAGAATCCCGACCGGTTTCTTGTCTTCGAATGCAACAGTAAATTCATTGATCGTTCCAATCCTTCCGCAACAAATAATTACTGCGTCAGCGGAGCGCGTTAAAAGTAAGTTTCTACCCGAGTAACCAAAACCCGTATAGATAATGAGATCGAGGTATTCGAGGGGGAGATTGTAAACTTCCACGTGCTCTCGTTCACCTGCCGCGGGTGAAAGTCCAACTACCACACCTCCTTTTTCCTTAGCACCGCGTGCGCTCCAGAGTGGAATACCTGTCGTCGCGCCCGTTACCAAGATTGCGTCTTGCGCGACGATTTCCTCCCCAAGCACACGCGCAATCTGAAGCGATTCTTCGCCGCAGTGCTCGGTCTCCGCCGCTCCAGAAACGGCGATCTTTATTTTTTGATGCTGATGTTTCTCGTCTTCAGTCACTGTGAAACCATTATACCGGAATCGTGAATTCTGCCCCAAGAGTCGGCACTGTTGCCTCAATACCGAGGTAATCTTTCACCCTCTGGGCGAGAAAGAGTGATGAGCGCGGCTCTCCAAGAACCACAAAGACTCGCTTTAAGGTGTCAGCACTCCCCGCCACAATATCGAGGAGTCCGGATGAGTCTTTGTGTGCGGAATAGCCGCGGATTGTCTCGATTCGTGCTCGAGACATCACATCCTCCCCAAGAATCCGAACACTCTTCACTCCATCCTGAAGCATCCTACCCAAACTCCCCGGAACCTGGTAGCCGATAATAAGGAGGGTGCTCGAAGAGTCGGGGAGGTAGAGTTTCTCGTGGTGGATAATGCGGCCGCCATTACTCATTCCAGAACCTGCAATCACGATTTTTGGGGGTTTCACATTACGGATTGCCTTTGACTCTTCGGTTGTATACGTGAACTCTAGCCCGGGAAAATTAAAAATATCATCGCCGCTTTTGATAATGCCGCGCGCATCACTGTTAAAATAATTCGTGTACTTTTTGTAGATTCTCGTCACATCAATCGCAAGCGGGGAGTCAATATAGATAGGAAGCTTTGGGATTCTGCCACCCTCGACGAGGGAATTAATCTCATAGAGAAGCTCCTGCGTGCGTTCAAGGGAAAATGCAGGAATCATGAGTGTCCCGCCGCGCCGCACAGTATCCTCGATAATACCTTCGAGCATTTCCTTCCGCCGACTGACACCTTCATGCTCCCTGTCGCCATACACTGATTCAATTACGAGGTAGTCGAGTCCCGTGAGTGCTTCAGTGTCGCGGAGAAGCGGGGCGGGAGAATTACCAAGATCCCCCGTGAAAGCAATTTTCTTTCCGCCGTAGGTACATACGAACACACTTGAACCCAAAATATGCCCAGCGTCTTTCATATCTATGCTGAACTCTCCGATCGAGAACGCTTCGTGGTACGGAATTTCTTTCCAGAGTGACATTGCCTTTAGAACGTCTGCTTCTTCGTAGATAAGAGGTTTCCCCTCACCTCTCGCCTCTTTCCCGAGCACACCGAGACTGTCCATCATCATGAGCTCCGCGATTTCTCTTGTTGGTGGCGTAGAATAAATCGTGCCGCGAAATCCGTCGCGGACAAGCTTAGGAATACGCCCCACATGATCAATATGCGCATGCGTGACAAGGAGAGCGTCTACACCCTTTGGGTCATAGTGGAAAGGGTCTCGATTTACGTCCTCGCAGAATCGGCACCCTTGCGTGAGGCCGCAATCTATTAAAATCCGCTTCTCGCCGTCAGAGATAAGAAAATTGGAGCCGGTAGTCTGCCCCGCTCCGCCGTAAAAACCAAGACTTAGCTCTTTCGCCGCCATAATGCGTAGTACAGAAACCAAGCCAGAACCCCGCCAACCATGTCAAAGGAAAAATCCGCCATCGTATCCCCGACTCCGGGTTGGAACATTGAGGGGAGTCCTTCGGAAAGGCGGTACTGGTCCATACCATATTCAAAAAACTCCCAGAGTACGCCCACAAACGTCGCCGCAAGGAGAGAAAGAGCGAGAGCAAAAATGCCATGCTCGTGGAGTGCCCGTACATAGCCGCTCACGAAGTAGAGATAGAGCGCTGAAAGACCGACAAAGAACCCTCCTGCCACATGCATCACGGAATCAAGGTTCGGTATCTTGGCATACCACATCTCATACATCGCCACAGTATTGAGGACGCCAAGAATTGTGATAAAGACCAAAATAAAGAGCGGAAATATGCGTTCGTTCATCAGTGACTCGATTATAGTTCCCCATCCCTTAAAAACAAAACTCACCCCTTGGAGGTGGGATGAATTCTGGTAAGGTTATTTGAGCTGTATTGCCCTAGCTCTTCGCCAGGTGGGTGCTCGCATTGAATCACCACGGTGACTCAATAAACAAAGTTCCCGAAAAATACGACTTGATCTAGACAATACTTCAAATAACCTTATCTAGAGTATAGTTCTTCTCGACTGTATCCGACAACTCACACTCATTTCCTCTAGAGCTCTTTTTCACATAAATAATCCACAGCGTTTGCTGTGGCAGACACCTGCCTGGCCGGTAGGCAGGTATGACACAAAAATCCGCCGAGCGGAAGCTCGTGCGGGTTTTTATCGGGTCACTTGAAGCGGCATACTACTAGCCCTAGCTCATGGCTAGGTGGGTGTTCGCACTGCACCGCCACGGCGGCGCATGTAGCAGAAACTCCCGTATTGAGAAAAAAGATCTGGGCTAGGTAATGCCACGGCGTCTGAGCAATACTTCAAGTAACCCTATTTTCAGTATAAAAGTCTCTCTCGGACACCACAAGAGAATTAAGGCGACAAAATACACTGGTAAAGGGTGAATCATCCACCTCTCATCCACAGGTAATCCACTCTCTAGGAACCCCACTCATCTTCTCCGTAGAGAAATGGGTGGTCAACCCGCTGATAATCAAAAAGTTCATCGTCAGAAAAAAATCTTTTAATTTCATCTTGAGCCGTTTCCTTAGAATCGGAAGCATGTACGATATTTGTCTGTCCACTCACCGAAAAATCCCCTCTGATACTCCCGGCCAGAGCCTCATATCCCCTCGTCCTACCAACGATGAGCCGCACCGCGCCGATTGCATTAATGCCGGAGAGTGCAAGTACAACAACTGGAGCTGACTGCATATAGCGCCTGAGCGATTCGAAGAATGGTTTATCTTTGTGAAGCGCATAGTGCTCATCAAGGAGGACACTACTCAAACGCATCATTTTGAGACCCATAATTTTGAGGCCCTTACGTTCAAAACGGTGAATGATTTCCCCTAAGAGATTGCGCTGAACCGCGTCTGGTTTCATGATAACGAGCGTAGTCTCTTCCTTTCCAGTGTCTTTTATCATTGGTCCTAGTCTAAGTGATTACCGAAGAGACGTCAAAATAATCGGCATATCGCGAGAAATCATAATCGTGTGTTCAAAGTGAGCGCTCCTCGAGCCATCTTTTGTCTTTACTGTGTAACCGTCGGGTGCCGTCACTACCATTTCACCACCACGGCTTACCATCGGTTCAATTGCTATCACCGTACCCGACGTGAGACGCACACCTTCCCCGGGAATTCCAAAATTCGGGATAAAAGGCTCTTCGTGGGCCGCGCGACCGACGCCATGCCCGCCCAAATCCCGTATGATGCCGTAGCCCTTGGGTTTCAGATAGCTCTCAATCGCGTGCCCAATATCGCCAACCGTAGCTCCCTCCCGAGCCGCCTGTATTCCCCATGCGAGCGACTCGCGGGTATCTTCAATAAGCGCCGCGTCCTCAAGGGAGATTTCCCCAACCGGTACTGTCACCGCCATATCGACAAATAACCCGTCGTGCCTGACGCCAAGATCAAGACCGACGATATCTCCCTCCAATAGAATGCGCTCGCCGGGAATACCGTGAACCACTTCATCATTCACCGATACACACAGCGCTGTGGGATACGGGCTCTCTGCCCATGTGGGTTGATATCCCAAGAATGAGGGGGTGTCTCCGTTTTCTTTAATGAGTCGCCGCGCGAGCGCTTCCAGATCGCCTGTTGCGATGCCGGGGCGAACCGCGTGCTCAATCTCCCGCATAATGCAGGCAAGCCGCCAGCCCGCCTCTTCGAGGATTCTTTTTTCGTTCTCAGTCGCGGCGATCATAGCGAAAGGAGCGAAAGAATTTTGCGGTGTAGGGTTTCGGCGTCATGCCCGGCTTCAACTTCAATAAAACGCACAGCTTGATTTGAGCTGTAATAGCCAACGACAGGCATAACATCATGGTCAAACCAGTTCATCCGTTCTTCTATGACCGCTTGTCTCTTATCATCCTCCCGCGCACGCTCAAGTAACCGCTCTATCGCAACCTCACGCGAGAGCGAGAGGTATACGACAGATGGAGAGAAACCATAAAAAGGAAAAACTGTCTCCAAAATACGCGCCTCGTCGAGCGACCGAGGGGTGCCATCGATAATAAGGGTGTTTATGCCATCCCCTAAGTCCCGAATGAGAGAGTGGGACCAGATATGCACCGCAAGAAAATCTGGCTGGCGACCTCCAGTCGCCATGATTTTCCCCGCGAGCGTACTTGAGTATGAATCAGTTTTGATAAACTCTCGAAAACCCGCTCCGGTTTCTGTGTACAGCACTTTTCTTTCATCCGTTTTTGCAAGGTGTTCGATAAGGAGCCTTGACTGCGTACCCTTCCCGGAGCCGGAACGACCGAGAAAAATGAAAACTTCCTTTTTCATTGCTTGTTTACCACAGAATATCCGCGCGGGCGCGTCATTATTGCAGGGCGTAAATGTTATCGTCCGTTGTAATACTCGATCCGTATCCGGTTTCCGGGCACCATGATTCTCCCACTACCAATCTGGCCTTCTTCAGGTAAGGCTTCCCGGCCGCGCGCATCACTCCGCAGCTAGCCGGGTGCGACGGAGTTTCCAGGGCGGCAGTGAGGTCATACTCGTCGTTTGCCGCGTGGTAATGATAGTAGTATCCATACATCGCGCCCGTCAGAGGAGTTGTGTTCCCCGTGGTCGGCCTGTTGAGGGGGTCTACGGGGAGTTTAATATAGGGGGCAAGTAAGCTAGTGAGTGTTGTGGCGGCTGGCATCACTCCCGGGGCTGGCCAGCGAGCAGAGCCGAAAATACCATAACCACCGGGGAGGCTGAAAGCGCTGTCGGTAAAGCCATTGTATTCTCCTGGCCTATTCCATATGGATGTATACGGATCCGGATATGAGCCGTGCTCTTGCCGATAGAGATCAAGCGCTCCCCCAATCAGCTTCAAATCTGAAATCCGCACTGTGTCGCGCGCCCTGGCGCGCGCGGAGCTGACGTTTGCTAGTGTGACACTTGCAAGAAGCGCGATTATAGAAACGACAACGAGGACTTCAAGGAGAGCAAAACCGTCACGCCGGCCGTACATTTTCGTTGTTATGCGGGCAAGATCATCTCACCGCGTAGATATTATCCGCCGCGGCCCCAACTGTTGGGCACCATGAACTGTCCGGGGTCGCTCGGGCCTTCTTCAGGTAGGGTTGTCCGGCGGTGCGCACCACTCCGCAGCTCAGCGAATGCGACGGAGTTTCCAGAACGGCAATAAGGTCATACGCGTTAGTTGCCGCATTGTAATGATAGTAGTATCCATACCCTGTTCCGAATATAATAAATGATCCGCTATTCACCGGATCTACGGGGAGCTTAATATAGGGAGCGAGCAAGTTTGTAAGCGCTGGCCAGCGAGAAGCACCGTAAAGGCTACCGCCGAAATTCAGACTAGAAGCATTGTCAGTGATTTGGAGGGTATTGGCGGCATTGGTTGGATTTGGGTCCGGGTAGAGTCCATCATTATCATCGGCATAAAGAGCGAGAGCATTATGAATCTGTGCGAGCTCTTGAATACGCCTTGCATCCCGAGCTCTCGCGCGCGCTTGGTTGAGCGATGAGAGCACGATACTCGATAAGAGACCGACAATGGCAATGACGACGAGGAGCTCGACTAAGGTAAAACCGTTTTTTCTACCGGAACCAGACATAGGCGGCTAAAACAAGGCAGGCGAGGGAAATGACAATCATCACCACATCCGCTTGCTCTTTCGTTTTCACAAGTCCGAACGAAACTTTCATTACCGCGCGGGTGATAGGGGGAAGATTTTGCGTTTCGCTTCGATATGTTGAACCCGTCGAAATATCTTGCTCCTTCGTAAATTCTATGTCTGTCATAGGGGTGCTACATTACTTTTATACGTTGAAGCATACCATGGGGTTAGTATTCCCGCATGGAAAGCTGTGCATTAATTTTCTTGATGAGGTCAAGGACGACGGAAACCACAATGAGGAGGCCTGTGCCGCCGATAGCGAGAGCGGGGTTCTCTGTAATAGCCTGCATCAAAAACGGCATAACCGCAATTCCGCCCAAAAAGAGTGCTCCGACAAGGGTAATTCGATAGAGAATATTCCCGATATACTCCGCAGTCTGGACCCCCGGGCGGACGCCAGGGATAAAGGCACCGCTTTTCTGGAGATTAGTTGCAATCGCGTCGGGGTCGAAGGTGACCGCAGTATAGAAGTAGGTAAAGAGAAATACCAAGACAAAGTAGAAGGAGCCGTAAATCCAGATATTATTCACCACCTGTGAAAGTACATTGGCAATACCGAGTAAAACCGCATTCTCGGAGGTTGAGAGGAAATTCGCGATCATTTGGGGAAAGAGAAGTATGGAAAGAGCGAAAATGATCGGGATCACACCTGCTTGGTTCACGCGGAGTGGAAGGTAGGTCGAGACCCCGCCGTAGAGCTTCATCCCTCTGACGCGCTTCGCATAGGTAATCGGAATCGGTCGTTCAGCTTCACTGATTACAACTACGCCCGCGATAATCACTGCCGCCGCCGCAAGGAAGGCAAGGTAGGTCGGGATTTGAGCGGGACTGAACGTAAAAAAGACTTGCGAGAGTGCCGTCGGGAGAGAGGCAACGATACCGGCAAAAATGATAAGGGAAACACCATTCCCGATGCCGTAGCGCGAGATGAGCTCTCCGAGCCACATGAGAAGAACCGACCCCGCGACAATGACAACGATATTGACCACGGTATCAAAGAAAGTAAACGAAAGAAGCGCACCGGAGTTCCGGAGAAGTGCCAAAAGACCGTACCCTTGCATCACTGCAAGCGGGACCGCGAGAAGCCTTGAGTACTGGGCGAACTTCCTTCTCCCTGCCTCACCTTCTTCATGATAGAGCTCTTTCAAGCGAGGGAAAATCATAGTGAGGAGCTGTAAAATAATCGTTGCGGTGATATACGGAGCAACGCCCAACATGAAAATGGACAAATTTGCCAACCCACCGCCAGAAAAAATGTTGAGAAGACCCAAAAACTGACTTCCCTCAAAAAAATCCCCCAAACGCTCGAGATTGACTCCCGGAATCGGAATATTTGCGCCGAGCCGAAACACGAATAGCGCGAAAGCGACAAAGAGAATCTTCTTTCGAAGATCCGAGTCGCTTATGATGAGACGAATTTTATTTCCGAACGATTCCATATGTCTTTATGTCTTTGGTCGGGTAATTAAACGACGAAACTATGATGCTTTCTTTGATTTCTCTTTCGCACCCTTCTTCCCGAGAACACTCCCTCCGGCATCGTGGATTTTTTTCAAGGCACCGACGGAAGCACTCACACCAAAAATGTTGAACGCTTTGGTTAACTTCCCAGTGCCCAAAATTTTTATCTCCGCGCCAGCGCGAGAATCCTTGATAAGTCTCCGTGAGAGTAGTGCTCGTAGGGTAATTTTTGCCCCCGACTCGAAGTGCTCTTCGAGGTCCGAGAGCATCACCACATGTGATTTTTCAGAAATACCCTGAAAGCGCCCGCGTTGTTTCGGAAGCCGTTTCATAATGTCGCGGAGGGCCGGTCTAATGCGGTGGCCCGCACGAGCCCTCTGCCCTTTTGTGCCGCGACCAGAAGTCGTTCCACGCTTCCCCCCACGGCCAAGGCGTTTCCCTTTTCTCCGCTCGGTTGTTCTCGATAAAGTATGTAACTGCATATATTACTCTCTGACAAGAGCTTCGTGTTCCCCAAGCATACGGAGTGCTTCGTAGACAGCACGGGCATTATTTATTTTATTCTTACTTCTTGAAACAATTTTCGCACTAACATCCCGTACTCCCGCAACGTCGAGCACGCTCCGTACCACGGACCCGGCGACGAGTCCTCGGCCGGGGACCGGACGCACAATGACTCGTGAAGCGCAATATTTTGCTTCCTCTGCGCGCTTAATCGAGTGGGATTTTGTGAGCGGAATTGTTATCAGGTTACGCTTTGCAAGACGCACCGCCTTTTGAATGGCAAGAGCTGTATCTACTCCTTTTCCGACACCGATACCAACGCGACCTTTCCTGTCGCCAACCACAACTGCGGCAGAGAAACTGAAACGTCTTCCTCCCGCCACAACACGCGTCACTCGGCGAATATTAAGAACTACCTGCTCAAACTCATCACGCCTCGGCACACGCGCGCCACGAGAAAAAGGCTTTCGTTTTTTCGATGCTTCTTCGGGAGCGAGAACTGCTCCATTTTCAACTGGTGTAGTAATTTCCATAATTAAAACTCTAATCCTCCTTCCCGACCCCCTTCAGCAAGTGCCCGAACCCGACCCGCATAGCGGAATCCCGCGCGGTCAAAACGAGCTTTCGTAATGCCCTTCTCCCGAGCGCGCTCGGCAAGCGCTGTACCAACTCTATGCGCCTCACGTTCTTTCTTCCGCACGTTACTTTTTTCTTTTTCCTCGCTTCCTTTCTCTCCTCGTCCTAACTTTTTTTCCTGCCTGCCGGCAGGCAGGGCGCGTGAATCAGCTGAAGCAAGTGTTTTACCGCTCACATCATCGACAAGCTGGGCATAGATATATCGATTCGAACGAAAAACAGCAAGACGAGGGATATCTTTGGTACCGTTGATTCGGTACCTGATTTTCCGATGTCGGCGGTCTCTTTTGTCGCGTGTCGTACTCATATGCTTTAGTCTAGGTAACAGATTTTTTACCTTGCTTCCGTCGTACGACCTCACCTTCATAGCGAATCCCTTTCCCTTTATAGGGTTCCGGTGGTTTTACTTCGCGGATGAGAGCGGTAAATTTGCCGACGCGCTCTTTGTCGTTCCCTGAAACCGTCACCACATTCTTCTCAACCGTTACCATAACACCTTCAGGGACAAGAAGTCGGACCGGGTGCGAGAGCCCAACAGAAAGTTCAAGGTTCTCCCCACTCAAGGTTGCGCGGTATCCAATACCTTCAATCAGAAGTTTTTTTGAAAAGCCGTCGGTCACGCCCTTAATCATGTTCCGGATGTGCGACGCGAATGTTCCGGTATAAACGTGTGTCTCCCCAACTCCTTCGCGTGGCAGCACTTTGATCAAAGAATCCTCTATCGCAAGTTCCACGAGATCAGAAATTTTTCTCGCGACTGCTCCTCGCGGGCCTACAATCGAAAGGGTGCCTTCGGCAAAGGTAGCTTTTGTGCCGAGAGGAAGGGTAATTGGTTGTCGAGCAAGTCGTGACATGGTAATCAAAAAATTAACGGATCATACACAAAACCTCACCACCGACATTTTCCTTCACCGCATCACGCGCACTCAAAAGCCCTTTCGTCGTTGAGATAAGAGTGAGAGAATGCCTCCGCGCGAGAGTGCCGAGGTCTTTCGCACTCCGATACACTCGCCTCGAGGGTTTCGAGACAGATGAGATACTGCCGAGAACGCTCCGTCGTGGAGCTCTCATATCGAGCTCTACGACAAGATGCCGCTTCACCTTCTTTCCGCGGGATTCATATGAAAGAATAATCCCTTCGCGCAAAAGTGCCGCGAGAATCTCGGCTCGAAGTTTTGAGTACGGAACAAGAGTGCTTGAACGCCCCGCCCGAGTGGCGTTCCGTAACCTCGTAATCGTGTCGGAAACAGGATCTCCTACCATGATGATTTTTTAATACCGGGGACCTTCCCCTCGTTCGCAAGTTCACGGAAACAAATACGGCAGAGGCCGAAATCGCGCATAAATCCGCGTTTCCGTCCACACCGAAAGCACCTGCGTACAATGCGTGTGGAGAATTTCGGCGTCCGTCGCGCCCTCGCCTTTACTGACGTTTTAGCCATTTAGAATATAGACTTATATTGCCTCCTCGGCTCGGAAATACTAGCACACCGAATTAAGCTGTCAATGGGGCCTCTTTTTGGACTCTTCCCTGCGAAACGGGAATCCGAGGGAACGATAGAGTGCAAGTGCCCCAAACTTCGTCTTCGCGGTCGATACTACGGTAATCGCGAGTCCAAAAACGTCCCGAAGGTCCTCGTCTGCCGTTTCCGGGAAAATAGTATGTTCTTTCACCCCAATCGTCATATCCCCCGAGGTGTTCACGCACTTGGGGTCAAGCCCTCTGAAATCGCGCATGCGAGGGAGTGCAATCGTAATCAGCTTGTCGAGAAATGCATACATCTTCGCTCCGCGCAGAGTGACAATGACCCCCACTGGATCCCCTTCCCGCACTTTGAAACTCGCGATGGATTTCTTCGCTCCACGCACTGCCGCATGCTGCCCGGTAATCCGGGAAATTCGATCGAAAACAAGGGTACGTTTGCGGTCGTCTTTGATTGATCCAGTACCGGAGCTCACCACAACCTTCAGAAGTCGCGGCACGGCAAAATCGTTCGAAATGCCGAGTTCACTTCGAATCAAAGCTTTTGATGTTTTAATTTTTTCTTTGAAAGTTTCCATATTTCCGTATCTGTATGCCATTAGCCCTCACTTCGAAGCGCGCGGACATTTGATATATGAATGGGTATTGTCACCTCGACTACTTGTCCTTTTTCACCCGCCCGGCGAGCCCGACGTCTGCGCTTTACCACATTCACTCCCTCCACGATAACTCGTTCCTCTTTAGGATAGACGGCAAGCACTTTACCACTTAACCCTCTGCCAGAACCCGAAAGAACACGTACAGTATCACCTTTTTTGACTTTTGTTTTCATAATAGATTACGGATATCAAACAACCTCAGGAGCAAGAGAAGCAATTTTCTGGAAACCGCGTTCGGCAATCTCCCGCGGGATGGGACCGAAAACACGACCACCCTTCGGTTCTTTTTTCTCGTCAATAATCACGACTGCGTTCTCGTCGAAACGGATATATGATCCATCTCGCCTCCGGTAAGGCTGGGACTGACGCACAACCACAGCTCGCTGGATTTCTTTTTTCTTAATCATCTTCCGCGGTTCGGCAACTTGCACCGAGAGAACAACGATATCGCCGAGTCTCGCATACCGTTTCCGGGTTCCTCCAAGAACGCGGAAAATCCGGCCGATTTTAGCGCCCGTATTGTCAGCAATCTTAACGATGGTTCGTTCGTGGAGCATGGTTAAGAGACTACCTCGAAATGCTTCCGTTTGGAAATCGGGCGGCACTCACGGATAATGACCGTATCACCAATCACGGTTTTATTCACGGCATCGTGGACTAAGTAACGCTTGCTTCGAAGAACGTACTTTCCGTATCGTCTCTCTTGTTTAAACGTTTTCACCAAAACCGTACGCGTGCGCTCTTGGGGAGCGCTCACCACGACCCCGCGGAGGGTTTTGCGTTTTATCTGTTTGTCTTCGGTTTTCTTTTTAGTCATAATGTTATTCTACCTTCCGGCTCCCGAGTTCTGTCAAAATACGGGCAATCGTTCTTCGGATGGTTCTGCCCTCCTTCACATTTTTCGTTTTGCCGCCGGTAACGCCAAACCGAAAAGCACGGAGAGCTTCCCGTTTCTCCACGAGCACTTTCATAAGTTCATCACCTGAATGTTTTTCAAAGGTTTCCATAGAGATTTTACCTAGTGTGAACGTTCAATAACGACTGTTTTCACTGAAACCTTGCTCCCTGCCTTCCTCAGTGCATCGCGGGCCTCGGACCCCGGAACGCCATCAATCTCAAAAAGAATGCGCCCAGGATTCACCTCAACGCAGTAACCCGCGAGATCACCCTTTCCTTTTCCCATTTTCACTTCAGCCGGTTTCTGTGTAAAAGGGCGGTCAGGAAAAACGCGCACCCAAATTTTCCCGACCTTCTTAATGGAGCGAGACATGGTTTTTCTCGCCGCCTCAAGCTGTTGGGCGGTGATACGTCCATGTGCGCTTGCCTTCAGGCCGTGGGAACCAAATGCGAGCTTCGCTCCGCGCGTTTCAATGCGGACACGCTTCAGATTTCTACGTCCGGTTTGCCACTTTCGGTATTTGACTTTCTTTGGGTACAGCATGGTAGTAATTAACGATCAAAAATATCTCCTCGGTAAATCCAAACCTTAATACCGAGATCGCCATAGGGGAGATGTGCTTTCTCACGCGCGAAGTCAATGTCGGCGCGAAGCGTCTGAAGCGGAATTCTTCCTTCTTTCAGATATTCCTTCCGTCCGATATCCGATCCTCCAAGCCGACCCGAGAGTGCAATCTTAACGCCTTTTACGTTCTTATTCGCCACCACTTTCTGGATCATCTGTTTCATCACTCTTCGGTGCGGCATACGCTTTTCCAAACTCTCGGCGACCATCTGTGCCACGATTGCGGCGTGCGATTCCGGTGCCCGCACTTCCTCGATATCAATCCGCAGTTCTTTCGGAACTGATGCACGAATCCGTTTGAGAAACGTGAGTACATTTTTTCTCAACTTCAGCGACCCCTCTCCACTTCTACCAATGAGAAGCCCTGGTCGCGATGTTTTCACGATGAGGCGGTACACGGTCTGTCCGCGCTCGATTTCAATAGAGTCTACGTAAAGTCCGCGCAGCTCTTTTTCCAAGTACTCGCGGAGGAGCACGTCGGTCTTCAGAAAATCAACGTATCCACGACGGTCACCAAACCAGCGGGATTTCCAGTCCCTTAGAGTACCAAGTCGGTGTGCGTATGGATGAACACTGTGTGACATATAAATTTAGTTTCTCTTCTCGAGGGTCTTCGTTTGTGGTTTCTGTTCGTCCAAGGTAACAGTAATATGAGAACGACGTCGGCGGATTGGGTTTGCCATTCCACGTGAACGCGGTTGGGAACGCTTAAGCGTTACCCCACTCTCCACCCGTACCTCTTTCACATAGAGTCCTTCTAGAGAAAGAGTTCCTCCTGAATCCTTCACTTTTGCATTCGCGTAGGCACTCCGGAGTAATTTCTCAAAAGTCGCCCCCGCGCGCTTTGGAAGGTGGTGGAGTTCTGCCAAAGCACGGTAGAGATTTTTCCCGCGAATCATGTCCGCAACGAGGCGCGTTTTTCGGGGACTTTGGTCGTAATTTTTAAGCACTGCTTTCATAAGCCTCGTTTATTTCTTTTTTTCTGTCTGCGCCTTCGCTTGCTGGGCCGCACCGATTTCGGCTCCCTTCTTTGCCTGATCGATGGCCTTCTGAATCTTTCCTCCGTGCCTGACGAATTTCCTTGTCAGCGAAAACTCACCGAGTCTATGCCCCACCATTTCCTCGGTCGGTTTCACTTCGATAAAATCCTTACCATTGTGAACCATGAACGTGAATCCAACCATTTCCGGTGCAATCTGACTCGCGCGAGACCATGTCTTTACGGCGCCTATGTCCGCAGGCCGCTTACCCTGAATCTTTTTCAGGAGCTTTGGGTCAATATAGGGTCCTTTTTTAAGGGATCGTGACATTCTATAGCGTTTGCCGTTAAAAAAATCAGCTCAAGGCCATCCAGCCAAAAGCTGAAGATGCGAGTCCGTTGACTCGTCCACATCCTACTGGTGAGACCTATAAATGTCAAACCGTCCGTAGCGGTGGAATAGTTTGATAAAGAAAGCTTTTTTACCTTTCTTTATCTTCGTTTCACTCCACCTCTCCGAGCCACAATCATCGAGTTAGAGCGCTTCTTTTTGCGTCTTGTCCTAACACCGCCGGTTATCTTCCCCCACGCACTTACGTTCCGGCGCCGGCCCCTTCCTTGACGTCCTTCACCTCCGCCATGAGGGTGATCAACTGGGTTCATGGCTGTTCCACGCACTGTCGGACGAATACCAAGCCAGCGACTCCGTCCCGCTTTGCCAATTGAAACCAACATATGTTCTTCGTTTGAAACTGCCCCGACGGACGCGTACGAGCGTTCGCTCACTCGACGAATCTCCCCGGATGGCATTTTGAGCGTGGTGTAACCACCGTCTGTAGAAAGCACTTCTGCGTAAGAACCGGCAGAGCGAACAAATTTCGCGCCCCCGCCAGGCATAAGTTCGACATTATAAACAAAGGTCCCCACGGGAAGATGCGAAAGAGCCATTCTGTTTCCAACACGCACTTCTCCCTTTTCCCGAGTTTCCACCTTGTCGCCGAGCTTGAGACTCCGCGGCGCGAGCACATAGCGTCGCTCGCCGTCTGCGTAGCAGATAAGTGCAATAAAACCGGAGCGGTTTGGGTCGTATTCAATGCTCTCGATCTTTGCCGGTATATTTTTCTTGTCATAGAAAAAATCGATATCGCGGTAAAGCCGTTTATGCCCCCCGCCCTTATGCCTCGTCGTAATCCTTCCTGCGGCATTTCGTCCCACATCCCGCTTCCTCCCTCGGGTTAGGGGCTTATGGGGCTCTCCACGTGTGATAACACCACGGTAGGTAACCACAGTCATAGAGCGTCGCGATGGAGTCCTGGGTGCGTACTTTTTCATGATGATTATGCGTACTCGATTTTATCTCCCGCACGGAGATATACAACAGCTTTTTTAAATCCAGGTTTCTTGCCTTCTCTACCGCGTGCGAAAATAGTCTTCGGTTTTACCCGAATGATACGCACCATCCGCGGCTTCACTCCGTAGCGATGTTCTATTTCTTCCCGAACCTCTATCTTTCCCGCATCAGAAGAAACGACAAATGTATACACACCCCCACCGCCACGAGTGTTCAAGGTCCCCTTCTCCGTCATGTGCGGACGAAGTATGGGAGAATTTTTTCTTGTGAGTGATTTTTCTGTCATGGCGATACTCTAAGCACGTCCGTCAATAACTTCGAAGCTCTCGCTTGGACGAACGACCACCACATATTGATAGGTGAGAAGGTCAAGCGGGCTCACATTTCGAGCTTCTTCCACCCTGGCACTTCCGATATTTCTGAAACTTCTCTCAAGTAATAAATCGCGCGAAGGGACAATGATGAGAACTCGTTTGCCGCGTAGATACTTCATCTTCTCCGCTCCGGGAATCCCGGAAAGGCGCTCGAGAATAATCCGAGCCTCGCGGGTCTTTGGAGCGGAGAAGGGGAGTTCATCAACCAAGATAACCTCGCCGTCACGAAATTTCTGCGAGAGTACAGTGAAAAGAGCGCGCGTTTTCATTTTCCGGTTGATTTTCTTCTTGTAGTCACGCTCCGGCGTCGGGCCGTGGGTTACACCACCACCCACCCAAAGAGGAGAACGAATGGATCCATGACGAGCCTTTCCGGTACCCTTCTGACGCCATGGCTTTTTACCACCACCTCGAACTTCTCCTCTATCTTTCACACTCGCCGTGTTCATACGCTTGTTTGAGCGCATAGACTCCGCAACCTGGTGCACGAGGTTAGCATTCCACCGGACACCAAAAAGCCGCTCGGGGATTTCCACCTTCCCGATCTCACTCGCGTCTTTCGATCTGTATACGAGCGCTTCCATATTTTCTTTACTGCGAACTAATCATTACTAAACTCCCCCGCCTTCCAGGAGCAGCGCCTCGAATAAAGAGCTCATTGCGTACTGGGTCAATCCTGATTACTTCGACATTTTTAGCGGTAATTCTTTCGCCTCCCATCCTTCCCGCCATACGCATACCCTTAATGACGCGCCCTCCGCCGCGTCCACCACCTCCGATAGCACCAGCTTCGCGTTCGGAATGTTTCTGTCCATGAGTTCGAGAACCTCCGGAGAATCCGTGCCTTTTTACCACACCCTGAAACCCCTTGCCCTTTGAGACACCTGTCAGTCGCACAAGCTCCCCAGGGGAAAAAAGGGTTACATCGACCTTGTCTCCAATCTTAAATTTTAACGCCTCTTCGGGTGTGAAATGCGCCTCACGCAAGTGCCTGAAGGCACCGAGCTCTTTCAGGTGCCCTTTCTCGGGTTTTGGTATGAGCACCTCACGTTTTGACCCAAAGCCAAATTGGAGCGCAGTGTATCCCTCTTTCGGGGCGGTTTTAATCTGCGTTACAACGCATGGCCCCGCAGTAAACACCGTCACGGGGTAACACGTCCCATCCTCAGCAAACACCTGGCTCATTCCCTCTTTTGTTCCGAGTAAGAATTTCATATATAAATCCCGCAAGCGGGATTACCGGTATCCTACCAGAAATCCCGAGACTGTCAAAAGAAAGCAAAAGAAAGATAGATTCTCGCCGCCGGCCCAAGGCCGGCGGGCACTACATCATCTTGACGTCGATATTGACACCAGAAGGAAGATCGAGACTCGTGAGGCTCTCAATAATTTTTGGAGAGGGATTCTCGATATCAATAAGTCGTTTGTGAATGCGCATCTCAAATTGCTCGCGCGCATCTTTGTGCACGAAGGAGCTTCGGTTCACCGTGTACTTCTTGATGGATGTCGGAAGCGGCACAGGACCTCGTACCGTAGCGTCATAGCGCTCGGCCGTATCCATAATCTGTTTTGCCGAGGCGTCGAGAATTTTGTTCTCATAAGCGGAAATTCGAATCCGAAGTTTTTGGATCACTTCTTTCTCCTTCTCCGCCTTCTTTTTCGCGACTCGCTTGGGAGTTTTTTCGACGTCCGTAGCCACCGCTGTAATCTTTAGCTTACAACCTTAGTCACCACGCCCGCGCCAACGGTCTTACCTCCTTCGCGGATTGCAAACCGTTGCTTTTCCTCAAGCGCGACCGCCGCCACAAGTTTTACTTTAAACTTGATTGTGTCGCCTGGCATCACCATCTCTATCCCTTCGGGGAGCGTTACCTCTCCGGTGACATCAGTCGTACGAATGTAGAACTGGGGTTTATATCCGGTGAAAAACGGCGTATGTCTGCCGCCTTCCTCTTTCTTCAGAATGTAGACTTCGGCCTCGAAGTCAGTATGCGGAGTAACCGAACCAATTTTCGCGATAACTTGTCCACGGTCAATGTCTTCCTTTTTCACTCCGCGGAGAAGAACACCGGCGTTATCTCCGGCAAGACCTTCATCAAGCGTTTTATTAAACATTTCAATACCAGTCACGGTCGTCTTTGTGGTCGGGCGAAGTCCTACAAGCTCGACTTCCTCTCCAACTTTCACCTTGCCGCGTTCAACGCGACCAGTTACCACCGTTCCGCGTCCTTCAATCGAGAATACGTCTTCAATAGGCATAAGGAAGGGCTTATCAACCTCGCGAACTGGCTGGGGAAGATATTCGTCAAGCGCCTTCGTGAGTTCGAGAATTTTCTTTGCCCACTCGTCATCTATACTCTTCGCCTCAAGTGCTTTAAGCGCTGAACCTCTTATGATAGGGGCTTTTTCATCGTATTCATATTTCTTCAAGAGTTCTCTCACCTCTTCCTCAACAAGATCAATCATATCTTTCTCGGGAACCATGTCTACCTTGTTCAAAAATACGATGATTTTGGGAACTCCAACTTGCCGCGCAAGGAGAATGTGCTCACGCGTCTGTGGCATAACACCATCCGTCGCCGCAACAACGATAATTGCGCCGTCCATCTGGGCGGCGCCCGTAATCATATTCTTGATGTAGTCAGCGTGACCCGGAGCGTCAATGTGCGCGTAGTGGCGCGCCGCAGTTTCATACTCATTGTGTGAGAGAGCGATCGTAATTCCGCGAGCCTTTTCTTCTGGAGCGGAGTCAATCTGGTCAACGCTTCTGAGTTTGACTTTTTGACCGGCCAAATTGAGCACATGAAGAATTGCCGCGGTGAGTGTCGTCTTACCGTGGTCAACGTGTCCAATTGTGCCGACGTTTATGTGCGGCTTTGATCTGTTAAATGCTTCTGCCATGGTTCTTCTCTCCTGGCTTACGTGGGAGATTCCCACTCTGCCATCACTAAGCTAATAAAAAAACGCCTGCCTGCTGGCAGGCAAAGCCTACGAGCGTACTTGGTGAGTGTATATGAAAGTCATTTTCCAGTCAATGAGACTAGTCATTTTCTGAGAGGATTGTCTCTTAGGTCCGGGAAGCGATAATCTCCTCAGCTGCATTCCTCGGTACGATGGCGTACCGGTCAAATTCCATGGTGAACGACGCCCGCCCCTCGCTCATTGAACGAAGTGTCGTCACATAACCGAACATCTCCGAAAGCGGAACATGGGCGTGGATTACCTTTGCACTACCGCGCTCGAGCATACCTTCGACCTGTCCACGCTTTGAACTCAAGTGCCCAGTGATATCTCCCATAAATTTCTCCGGCGTCACGATTTCAATCCGCATAATGGGTTCCAAAATAACCGGCTTCGCCCGCTTTGCCGCGTCTTGAAGTGCCATAGACCCGGCAATCTTAAATGCGATTTCTGACGAATCTACGTCATGGAACGATCCGTCGAAAAGCTCACAGGAAACATTGGTCAGTGAAAACCCGGCAAGGACGCCTTTTGTCATCGCTTCACGCACCCCTTTCTCAACCGCAGGGATAAACTCCTGCGGAATTGCGCCTCCTTTGATACTATTCACAAACTCATAGCCCACCTCGCGTTTTGTTCCTTTCCCTTTCTTTTGCTTCGCCCCCTCAACCTCGGGCTCGAGAGGTTTTATCTTGATCTTCACATGCCCGTACTGTCCGTGCCCACCCGTCTGCCTGATATATTTCGCCTCTGCCTCGGCGGGGGCCGTAATCGTTTCTTTATAGGCGACTTGGGGTTTCCCAGATGTTGCAAGAACGCCAAATTCGCGTTTCATTCGGTCAACGATAATCTCGAGGTGCAATTCACCCATGCCGGAAATAATGGTTTCGAGTGTTTCTTGATCGGTGGACACACGGAACGTCGGGTCCGCTTCAGCGAGTTTGCGCAATGCGATACCCATTTTTTCCTGATCGGCTCTTGTCTTCGGTTCGATGCGCATCGAAACAACCGGTTCTGGAAATTCGATTTTTTCAAGCACGATTGGGTGATCGGGGTCACAGAGTGTGTCCGAGGTATGCGTATTTTTGAGCCCTACAAGCGCCGCAATTTCTCCAGCATACACTTCGCTCACTTCCTCCCGCTCGTTCGCATGCATGCGTAAGATTCTCCCAGCGCGCTCTTTCTCGCCCGTCGTCGAGTTATACACATAGGAACCTGCCTTGAGAACACCCGAATAAACCCTGAAATATGTCAGCGCCCCTACGAATGGGTCGGTCTGAAGTTTAAAAGCGAATGCCGCGAGTGGGGCATCGTCCCGAGTCTCGCGTACAATCTCTTCCCCAGTCTCTGGGTCAGCCCCGCGGATAGGTGGAATATCAATCGGCGACGGGAGGTAATCGATTACACCGTCGAGAACCAACTGAACGCCTTTATTCTTAAGCGCCGAACCGCAAAATACCGGAACCAAATCGTTCGCGATGACAGCCTTCCGGAGAATTTTCTTGAGTGTTTCCACCGGGATTTTCTTTCCTTCAAGGTATTCGTGGAGCGCCGTTTCATCATGTTCCACAATGCGTTCGACGAGTGCATCGCGAAAACGCTTCGTGACATCAATCAGATTTTCCGGAATTGGAATTTCATCGACATTCTCTCCATGCTCCCCGCTGAATCCATATGCTTTCTCGGTAAGAAGGTCAACGACACCCGAAAATCCACTCTCCGCTCCAATCGGAATCTGGACTCTCACCGCTTTTTTCGTAAGACGATCAATAATGGTTCCGTAGGAAAATTCAAAGCTTGCACCAGTGCGGTCAAGTTTATTGATAAAACAAATCCGAGGCACAAGATATTTGTCCGCCTGGCGCCACACGGTTTCCGACTGCGGCTCAACACCAGCGACTCCGTCAAAAACCACAACACCGCCGTCGAGGACTTTGAGCGAGCGCTCAACTTCTGCGGTGAAATCAACGTGTCCGGGCGTGTCAATAATATTGATGCGGTGCTTTTTCCCTTCGTCGCCCGCGGCATACGTCGGCGTCCAAAAACAAGTCGTTGCGGCACTCGTAATCGTAATCCCGCGCTCGCGTTCCTGTTCCATCCAGTCCATCACCGCCTCGCCTTCATGCACCTCTCCAATTTTATGCGAAACACCAGTATAAAAGAGAACGCGCTCGCTCGTCGTCGTTTTACCGGCGTCAATATGAGCGATAATGCCGATATTGCGAACTCTCTCTAATGGATAATCTCTGGCCATAAATAAAAATAACTAACGAGCTGTCATTGCCCGCGTAGAGTACCAAGTATTTCTCACCCTCTCGGGCGGGTAATCTCTCCCCATACCGCTACTGTTACCAGCTGAAGTGAGCGAAGGCGCGGTTTGCCTCAGCCATTTTATGCGTGTTCTCCCGTCGCTTCACCGCCTCGCCCTCGCCCTTACTTGCAGCGATAATTTCTTCAAGCAAACGCTCCCGCATGGGTTTCCCTTTTTTACTCCGCGCGGCTTCCACAAGCCATCGCATCGAAAGCGCCATCCGACGCTCCGGTCTTACTTCGCGAGGAACCTGGTATGTTGCCCCGCCAATCCGCCGTGAACGAACCTCCATCACCGGAGTTGCATTCTTAAGTGCCGTCTCAAAGACCAGAAGCGGATTTTCCTCTTTTTGGCGAGTTTTAATATCATCGAGCACGCCGTAGACAATTTTTCGCGCGGCATTTTTCTTTCCTTTCCGCATACAGTAGTTGATAAACTTAGAAACCGTCGGCGAACTGTAGCGGTAGTCGGGCGCGGCTGTATGTCTGATTTTTATTTTCCGTCGCATATTTACTCAGCTTTCGGACGCTTCGCTCCATAAAGACTTCGTCCTTGTCTTCGTTTTCCTACACCCTCGGTATCAAGAACACCCCTCACGATGTGATACCGGACGCCCGGAAGGTCTTTTACGCGCCCACCACGGACAAGCACCACCGAGTGCTCCTGTAAATTGTGTCCTTCTCCGGGAATGTAGGCCGTCACCTCCATACCGTTCGTCAACCGCACACGGGCAATTTTACGCAGTGCGGAATTTGGTTTTTTCGGCGTCTGTGTGCCAACCTTGATGCAGACGCCGCGTTTGAACGGAGCATTGTAAAAAACCGGCGCATTCTTGAGCACATTAAAACCGCGAGAGAGAGCAATTGACTTTGTCTTCTTTCGCACTTTTGAACGCCCGCGGCGCGTCAGCTGATTTATCGTTGGCATAGCGCTAGATTCTACTACGTGCCCCCTCCCTTTGCAAGAGTTTTATCGAAGAGTGCCTTCTCACAATCAAAGCCGAACACCGCTCAAAAGCGCTGCGATGTCACCGACGAATCCAAAAAAATAAGAAGAGAAATAAAGAAGAAGTGCAAAGAGAATGAGGAATCCCGCCGTGCCCGCTCGCCGCTCGAGGGCACTTCCGAGGCGGTAAAATCTCCCGGGTAAAAAAGCCGAAAGTACTTTTGATCCGTCAAGCGGGGGAATTGGGATCAGATTAAAGGCGGCAAGTGCGAGGTTTATATAGACAATGGCGACAAGTATGATGAGTGACTCTGGCGCGAGTGCCGAAGATAACCCAAGCACACGGAGTGCGAGACCAAATCCGAGAGCAATCGCGATATTTGCGAGGGGGCCAGCGAATGCCACCCACGCACTTCCCCATTTGCCGCCCCGAAGATTCGCGGGGTTGTAGGGAACCGGAAGCGCCCAACCGATTAGCATAGGAGCATTCAGAAGAATGAGCGATGCCGGAATAAGAACGGAACCGACTGGATCGAGGTGTTTGAGGGGGTTTAGCGTGAGACGGCCGGAAAATTTTGCAGTAGAGTCTCCAAGAAAGTACGCCGCGTACCCATGGCTCACTTCGTGGATTACGACGGACATGACAAGAACCGCTATCTGGGCGCTTGAAAAGAGGAGTTCTTGCATCGTAGCGTATCTATGGTAGCATACGGTGGCTTATTTTTATCTTTTTATAGAAAGCGGCAAAAAAATCAAAAGACCATGAAAAAAGAGTGCCCACTCTGTAAAAGAACAAGCCTCCTTGCCGGAGGCTATTCAAACCGCATTCGCGCAACCAAGTTTAATCCTACCGGAACAAAGCGGAGGCAATTAAATCTCCAGTGGGCGCGCATGGAGGATGGCCGGCGCATCCGCATCTGCACGCGTTGCCTTAAGGCGAACCGCCACCTCGGCACCTCCTTTGCTTCACTTGCGCGCTAACGTAGCCGTACTCTCTCGCCATCACTCTCAAATACGATTGTCCCCTCTTCGTAGGTTTTAAAAATAGTCACTCCAAAGTGCAGAAGCCGCTCGAGCACTTCTTCGTGCGGATGACCGTAACGATTATCTTTTCCCGCAGAGATTACGGCATTGGTTGGATTAACGGCTCCGAGAAACGCTTCACCGGTTGAGGTTCGCGAGCCGTGGTGCCCAACCTTAAGGACATCGCTTTGTATACCCTTGCCATCAAGTGTAAGAAGATATCGCTCAACTGACTGCGGCGCATCCGCAGTGAAAAGATAGGAGATATCTCCGTGGACGAGTCGGGCAATAATTGACCCCTCATTTGTGGGAATTGCCGAGACATCACGGTCAGGAAATAAAACGGCAAGCGATGTACTTTCATCAAGGAGAATCTTCATACCCCGCCGAGCGGTGAACGTTGTCACTCCATGCGAGAGAATTTCTTCCTCAAGAGCCCTCTCGGCAGCAGTATTGGCAATTCCACCGGAGAGTAGCACGGCGCCGACCCGGTAATGCTGTAAAACTCCGACAAGTCCTCCGATATGATCTTCATCAGGGTGAGTCGCTATGACCACGTCAATAAAGCGATCATAAAATGGCATAACGGCGCCAAGCGCAGAGAGCACAGCGCCGTTTCCACTCCCTCCATCAATTAAAATTTGCCCATGGCTTGGTGAATCGATAAATATCGCATCCCCCTGTCCAACGTCGAGAAAAGATACGATCGCTGTCTCACGCGGTGTCTCCGCGGCGAGGGCATACCACACAATGCCGTCTAAGAAAAAAAGCGCGCCGATGACATACCACAGGCTAGGGTGGAGTGGTTTTGTTGTACTATAAAATGTACCCATCACGGTATGACAATGCCGCCACACCAGTATAGTTCAAAAAGAGAAGCGTTAGAGAAACTCGAGTTTGAGATTCGGGGAGACATATCGCTTCCGCTCCAGGAATCAAATCTCGTTTTTGGAGAAGGCAATCCTGACGGAGAGGTGCTCTTTATCGGGGAAGCGCCGGGCTACTACGAAAACATCGAACAGCGGCCTTTCGTCGGGCGCTCCGGACAACTCCTCACCGAACTCTTGAAAACTATCGGGTGGAAACGGGAAGGCGTCTACATCACAAACATCGTAAAACGCCGCCCACCGGAGAACCGCGACCCGACCCCTGAAGAAATTACCCTCTATGCCCCGTACCTCTTGAGACAAGTGGAAATCATTCATCCGAAACTTATTCTTCCGCTTGGGAGATTCTCTATGAACTTTTTTCTCCCGACAGCGAAAATTTCCCGCGATCAAGGGAAGGTGTTCTGGTGGAAAGAGTTCGTGGTCATTCCACTTTACCACCCCGCCGCCGCACTACGCTCCGCGGAAGTGAAAGGAGAGCTCGAAAAAAGCTTCTGCACCCTTCCGGCACTGCGGGAGAGATACGCAGAGTTTCTTAAAGAGAGGAGCCTTATTGAAGAATCGCCAGAAAAAGAGAATATGGGAGAGAGTCAGCCCGGTCTTTTCTAATCCCCCACCACTCCCCAATTTCGTGCGAGGTATGAGTAATCAATGGACGTCACTGAGCCACTTCGGTTCACGTCGGCGCGCCCGGCATTCGCGTTCGAGCTGACATCGACCGTGAAAGCGAGCATCGATGGAGATGAGTGGTACGAATCGCGTGCTCACATAAGAGTCTCCTTAGCAGCCGGTCATACTTGGAAAGCGCGTGCAGAGGTTCGGCGAGAATGTGAGTACCGTGTTCTGGTAGGTGTTCCCGCAGCTTGGATCGGTCGCCGCGCCGCTGAAAAGCGGATTGCGCGCCTGCACCGCCACTGTGCTTGCGCTCGGCGTGATAGCGACGACGGTCCACCAGCTAACGCCGGTGTGCATTGATGTGCCGTCGGTCGCGGCCACACCGCAGGAAAGGCTCACTTCCTGCGAATTCGTGAACAAGTTGGCCATCTGGCCCGACGTCGGGTTAATCATCGTCATCGACTGCATGATGCCCGGCTGTTGCGGCGTTATGTGTCCGAAGACGCCCATAAAAATCTCGGCGTTCGCCGCACTCCGCACACCCATGACCGAATCCATGATCCCATAGTGGCGAACGAGGATTGTCGGAGTCGAGCCGCCACAACCGATGTTCGTCGAGACGAACGTCGCGTCCAGTGTTCCGCCCGCAGGATCCATTGCGTAGTCGCCACCAACGACGCAGATTGGGCCGATGGGCGTCGAGAAGAGTGCGGCGCGCTCTTCGGTGTCGTTCCACCCAGTGTGCCAGCGATCGACCTCGTTCTGCGCCGCGAACCCGTAGCTCTTCGCCATGAAGGTCGCGCGCGGGAAACCGCGCTCGAAATCCCGGTAACTGTCGTGGTTGCCGGAGACGGCGATCCACGGGATTCCCGCCGCGTCGAGCAGATCGAAGAAGTTTTCCTTGACGCAAGTGACTTCGGAGTACCGACTCGGCATCGTCACGAACGTGTCGGGGTCATCTGCATCCGCCGCGACTCCGTTCTGATCAGATCCTCCCGTCGAGTCCGTCACGTCGCCGACTTGCACGACGAACGCGGGGCGCACCGTGATGATATCGTTCGCCATCGCGCGCAGATGCGTGATCCCAAGCGCTGGCAGGCTGGCCACATTCACTTGCGAGGAGCAGTAGTTCTGGAGGTCCGGCACCGCGGCATAAGTGAGATGCTGCGCACTGCCACCAGGAGTCGGCACGACGAAATCCCCCACCACTCCCCAATTTCGTGCAAGGAAGGAGAAGTCGATAGACGTCACCGAGCCGCTCCGATTCACGTCGGCACGTCCGGTATTGCCGGTGTCTGGGGTGAACCATACGGGATTCATAAGTGACCAGTCGAGGGAGTCGATCGTGTTGTCATTGTTTAAGTTTCCTGCCTTGAGCGCGGTCGAGAGTGAAACAGCTGTGTTTGCGGCAAGCGTTACCCCGGAAAATAGCCGCGAGAGGTGCTGTGGGGATGACACACGGATGTTGTAGGATCCCGTTGAGAAAGTGTTTGTTGCGGGAAGCGTCAGGTTTCCCCCGCTACCCATGCTCTCGGTGAAAGAGAAAAGCGGCGTGGTACCACTCGGTGAGTAGATCTGGATCGTGAAGGAGTGGCCCACCGAGGGGCCGGATTCAAGAATGGGAGAGAAGGTGACGCCGGTGAGGCCGCTTGGAGGAAGTGGGGTGGAGGGGCTGGGAACAAATTCATACGCACCGATGTCGTAAGTGAATCCTTGGGGGCGGGAAATGCCCGAAAAATCGGTAGCCACACCCTCCGCGGAGAGGTCCTCTCCCGCATCGATAGCCGGGCTACCCGAGAGCAGGTAAAAAACCCTGGCTGCGGCGTTGGCGAATCCAGGATCGGTGCTGAGATTGTTCGAGAAGGCAGTTCTGGGACCTAGATTGGTGATACCGGATCCATTTTGATACACGATATTATTTTTGATGCTTTCATTCGTACTGTCCACCCCATTATAAATTCCATAGTTGATATTTCCATAGATCGTGTTGTTGTAAATTTTGTCATTAGATTCGCCATACTGCAGAGCGATGCCGATCCGATTACCCCAAACCAGGTTGTTATACACGAGGTTGCCACTTCCTCCATACAGTCCGATCCCCGCTCCCCGTAATCCTACCCGAGCGTTGTCATATAGTCGGTTGTTGCGAATGATGTTGTTACTCCCCAGAGGATATTTGTTGATTCCCGACCCTGCGTTCCTGTAAAACTCAGAACCCGTAATAAGGTTACCGTCGCTCGAGAAATTGATACCGTGATGGAAATCTGTCTTCCCGTTGTCATGGACCTTACTATTTACGAGCTCATTTCCAGATGCTTCGGTTGTTATTAAAATGCCTTTCTCAGGTGCGTTCATGATTTCGGAATTCTCTATCCGGATGTGGTGCGCGGAAGTGGTAGGGTCCGAACCCATGTAGGTGATCTTGACTGCGTCAAATTGAACATTCACCGCATCCATGACAAAGCCGTCAATGATGGCGTATTTGCTGGAAGCCTTTGCGATGGTGAATACCCGCGCTTCCCCAGGATTAGGTCGCAAGATCACAATGTCACCGGGGTAGGCCTTGAGGACGAAGGGTGCCGACCAGGAGGTGCCCCCGGGGAGACTGGTGGCGCTGTGGGCGTCTGACCCTTCATTATAAATGCCCGCCTTCACAAGGATGGTTTTCCCGGCGCCAGCCCCCTCGGCGGAGCCGATACAAGCTATGGCAGAGGCAATGGTGAGTTTCGGAGTGGCTTCACTCTGGGCACTATCACAGGAGTTTGCGTCGCTACCAGTCTTTGCCACAAAATATACGTTCTCGCTTGTTTGAGCAACCGAATTTTCTTGAAGGGCAACAAAAATCCCGAGTGAAACGATGGAAACTAGGAGAACGATGACTGATGATAAAAATAAAAACCTCATATATGTTTCTAATCCCCCACCTGTCCCCAATTTCGTGCGAGGTATGAGTAATCAATGGACGTCACCGAACCACTCTGGTTGATATCCGCTCGTCCGGAATTAGCACTGTCTGGGGTAAACCACACAGGACTCATGAGTGACCAGTCAAGTGAATTAATGATATTGTCATTATTCAAGTCACCTGCTCTCAATGTAGTAGCGAGGGATACGGAAGTATTTGAAGCAAGTGTTCGTCCAGAAAATCTACGTGAAAGGTGATACGGCGATGAAACACGGATATCATAAGAACCTGATGAAAGCATATTAGTGGGGAGTGATACTTGTCCACTACTATTTGCCGTTCCAGTGAAGGTGAGGAGTGGTGTCGTGCCACCAGAAGAATAAATCTGGATAGTAAATGAACGTCCTATAGATGTACCTGATTCAAGTGTCGGTGAGAAGGTGACGCCGGTGAGGCCGCCCGGGGGGTTGGTGGGGGACTGAAACACCGCAAGGATGAGTACCGCATTATAGAAATTACCGAAAGTATTCACATACCCTAGAGACTGAGACCCGCTCGTGAGAAATGTATGTCCTGATGCAAGACGGGTGGAATGGAATACGTTTATATCCTGCATCGGTTGTGCGTCAAATACATGACCCGTTCCCATAACAGTGAGGTTGGTATACCCATCACTGGTGAGTGAACTGACAACTAGTGCATCCGATGTAGCGGTGACTGAACCACTGATGGCTGGCGTGTTATTGACAGAAAATGTAGTGGCTGATTGCACTGATGAGGCACCGCTCACGGTCGATGCAATAATACCGCTCCGTCTTGTTGCCCAGCGCCCACCAGTGTAGTTGACTTCAATCACTCCGCTATCGCCTGCAACAACAGGCAAAGAGTACAGATGGTTCCCGATTGCAGATGAATACTGTTGACCTGGTGCCGCGGGCGCAGTGACTGATGCGACTGTACGAGATGGTGTGTTAAGGGTTTCAATCTGTCCACTTTGTCTTCTGAAAATGACCGATGAAGGCTGCTGGAGCTGGTCACCCTGTGACCCTGCGGAGACGATGAGTATACCATCCACAGGTACGGTGTAGGGAAGTGAGACGAAGCTTCCGTCTGAACCAGTTTGACTGGTGAATTGTGCTACTGATTGGGTGTTATTGATGCGTATGGGTCCTCCTGTTGGTGGTAGTGTCGTCACCGTCACCGATACTGTTGCACTCGTTGCTGAATTAGCATTAGTACTAGAATCAACGGCACGAGCACTAAGCGTATGACTCCCTGCTATTGCAGTCCACGAAGCGGTATAAGGACTCGTTGTGTCTGTGTTAATTAACGTTCCGTTTAGCAGAAATTCAACTCGAGCAATGCCTGAACTGTCTGAAGCAGTTCCCGAGAGTGAGACTGTTTGACCTGTCGTAAATGTTGCTCCGGAAGTGGGGCTTGTTAGGCTCACAGAAGGAGGCGTCGTATCTGAAGGAGGTGGAGGAGGGGGAGGGGTGCCTGCAGCTACTTCGTGAGCGCCGATATCCCATAAACCATCGGTACGCAAACCCAAAAAAGCATCTCGAAATACCCACCCATTCAAATTTAATGATGCTACAAAGTTGTATCCGGCATTGATCGGAGCGCTTCCGGCGGCGAGTTTAAAGTCTGCAATATCAGTCATCCCCCGGGATGGAATTATGGCAGCGAATGGATTGGGGGTTGTAATCTTCAAGTTATTCGACTGTGTGATACGCGAGCTGTAGGCGAGAGCCCCTGACCAATTCGGTGCTACGACTAGATTATTCCGCGCAAGACAGCCCATTGGACACCCGGTTCCGCTGGCGGTGCTCTCGCCAGCCAGGGTCAGGTTCGACGCGATCGCCTGATTGAAGTAAAGCGTGTTGTTGTAGACGTGGATGTCGCCGTCGCTGGCCGAGCCGCCGGCGTTGTTCGGGTCGCCGAGCGCGTAGGCGAAGATCAGCGCGCCGGAGAACTCACCGTTCATGTCGTAGACGTTGTTCCTGATCGTGATGTCACTTCCCCAAAGCTGATAAATGCCATTCTTCGCACTCGCCGATCCGTCCGGGGAAGCGTGGAAGTTCCGTTCGAAGATCATGTCGTGGACGGGCACGACGCTACCCTGAAGCGACCCAGAGCATGCGGAGCCTTGACAGTTGCAGCCCGAGTCCGGGCAAACGCGCGTGACGAAGTTCGATTCACTCGCATTGTCTTCGAGGTAGTTGTCCGAGATCAGGATGTAGGCGTTGTCCGACTGCGGCACTTCGCAGCCACCATCGTAGCAGGAGTTGTCGTCGCTGCGGAGCTGGCTTAGCGCCCCGCGCCCAGGCGGCGTGTCGATGAAGTTGACGTGCGAGATCAGGTAGAACTGCATGTGGTGAGAACGAATCGAAAAGCGATCCGCCGCACCGGCGCTGCTCACCTGATTCGGATCCTGGCTGATGTGCCCACCGAGGATCATCGAGTAGTCGGACCCAGGCCAAACGCCAAGCGATCCACGCGTGACCGTCGCGTCGTCTCCATCACATTCCATTTCGACAAAGGCGCGATGTACAGGATAGGTCGAGACGATGAGTGTCGGGTCGGTCAGCGTCTCTTCCACACACGACGAACCTCGGTTGTACATGCGCACGCGCACCCAGGTGTCATTCGTGTCCGTGTTATCCGCGTACACACAGCCGGTATTGCAGTTCGTGAACTGGATATCCAAGTACGTCCAATGGTCACCGGCTTCGAGTGGTGCTCCGTTCAGGTTGAAGATCGGGCGCGCGCCACTGCCGAACGCCTCGATGAAGCCGGGTGTGGACGCTCCACGGTTCATCTCTGCGAAGCCAGACAGCCGGAACGTGTCCCCGCGACGGAACAGGATGCGCCTCTGCCTGCCACCCACATTTGCATCCGCGCAATCGTTCGCGCCGACGCAGTTGTCTCCGGCTTCGAGCGCGAGATCGAGG
>CAYIAA010000004.1:0-78316 GCA_964361405.1 uncultured Candidatus Saccharibacteria bacterium | reverse complement strand
ACGAACTCTTAGCCATGCATCATTTGATCTTTTATCTTTAGGTAAGTGAAAATTATACCGCTTCTGAATAAATTCGGGTCTAATAAGGGCTGCACCCTTCAGACCCAATAGTGCCCTCACCTTTTCTTTATCTACGTCTAAAAATTTAGCTTCATATTCAATCATATAGATGACATATTAAGTTAACCCAACATGCAGGTCGTAGAGTTTACGATAGATCCCGTTTTTCTTTTTGATGAGATCGCTGTGATTTCCCTGTTCTTGGATCTCTCCTCGCTCAAGAACGAAGATAGTGTCCGCTTTCCGGACTGTGCTTAGACGGTGAGCAATAATGAAGGTAGTGCGATTTTTCATGAGATACTCAAGTGCGTCGATGACGTAACGTTCCGTGATAATATCGAGGGCGCTAGTTGGCTCATCGAGTATTAAAATTCTTGGGTTGCGGAGGATTGCACGAGCAATTGCTACTCGTTGCTTCTCGCCAACCGAGAGTTTTACTCCACGTTCCCCGACAATTTGCTGATATTTGTCAGGAAACTTTTCCACTATGACATCGACATGAGCCATTTTTGCAGCGGAGACGATTTCATCTAGTGTTGCATCCGGACTGCCGTATTTAATATTCATTTCGATTGTGTCATTGAATAGCACTACTTCTTGCGGCACAACAGCGATGTGTCGTCTGAGAGATAAAAGATTGATGGTTTTTATATCAATGTCATCAATCAACACCTCCCCACTGGTCGGTAAATAGTAACCCGAAATGAGCTCGAGAATCGTGCTCTTACCAACTCCCGAGTGGCCTACGAACGCAACAGTCTCCCCTGGCTGCACCATGAAGTTCACGTTTTTAAGTATTATTGGCAAACCATCCTTATACCGAAATGAGATATTTTTGAATTGCACTTTTCCATGCACAATATCGACACCCTTCTTCTCTTTGCTCAACGTCGATTCTGTAGGAAGACCTAATATTTCCTCAGCACGTTCTATTGCAACGATACCATTCTGTATAATCTGCCAATTGTAGCCAAGCACAACAAATGGGCCGAATACTGCCCCTGCGTACCCGTTGATCGCGATCAATTCTCCGATAGAAAGTGAGCCCCTGCCGATAAGATACACCGACAAAAGGAAAATCAAGAGTTGTGTGAGAAAAACTATAACTCGTTGAAAAGTATCAATGCTTACCCAAATGTTTTCGACCTTTTGCCAAAGTCTGAAGACCCCTTCGATAAATTTTTGATTTATACGTTTTGACTCATAGTCTTCTGCTGTTGACTGTTTCACTGTGTGGTAATTTGCTACCGCATCATGGGCTACGCCGTAGGCGTCACCCCAAGCCTTATGACCCTCACGCTGAAGAGAAACGAGTGGTGGTACAATCCACCAGAGACTTGCTACATAGGCGATAATGCCCACCAGGAGCATTAGTGCGAGTAACGGCGAGATATAGAACGCAAAACCAAAACCAATAAATACACTCAATACACGCGGTGTAAGCCCGATAATCACTTGTTCAATAATCGACGACAAACCACTGCTCGCACGTTGTATTTTATCTAAAGTTTCTCCGGTTTTGTATTCCTTGTGGAAAGAAAGCGGTAGGCCCAGAAGGTGGCTAATGGAACCTGCATAATACTCAGTATGGAGGTGTGTGCCGATCCGTCTGCCTATTCGATTGTTGACGAAGTCTGTACTGTTGGCTAGGATCTGAGCCATAACCCAGATTGCGAGGTACCAAGCCCAGAGCGGAATCAAAAAAGTTAAAATGCGTAGGCTCGAAGTTCCCAACAATGCATCGAAAAAGTTACCTACAAGATACGGAATCGCCGAATTTGAGAACGCAGATAGAACACCAAGAAAGGAAAGTGTGATAACTTCCGCTTTGTGGCGAAAAAGATACCGGAATATAACCTTCCAACCGGTATTTTGACCGGACAATAGTTTCATAGTTCTTACTTCTTTATTTATTACACTTTCCACTTTTTTCTTCTGTCTATAGGTTAAGTATTTTTTAACCCAGTATGTCGTCGTAGATGGGCCCTAGAATGGCCGACATGAACCACAGTGGCGCCATAATAATTGCTGCCGGAATAAAGAAGACCAGACTTACAAACCATAGAGGGGCAAATGGTTTTGTAATTATATAATCTGCCCACCGCTCAAAATGTGTGGCAAATACAAAGACAAAGAGAATAATGGGTAGTACGACAATGCTCACCAAAACGAAAAGCAGTATCCCAATTGCATTAAAAATGAAAGTAAATGCATCCAACGTCTATACCCCTTCGTCTTTCAATTTCTCGATGAGTTCGCGGGCGTGTTTTGAAAGCTTACTGGGAGTTTTGACGATAACCCTCGCCAAGAGGTCGCCGCGCGAAGTTCCCGAAACCGGAACACCCCTGCCGCGAACTCGTAAGACTTCGCCGTAGGAAACACCGGCGGGAATGGTCAGCTTAATTTCGCCATCGAGTGTGCGCGTAGTGTATTCGGCACCAAGAATAGCGTCGGAGAGTTTGACGTCAAGATCCATCAGAAGATTTTTGCCTTCTTTTTTAAATACCGGATGCACAGGTACATGAACTTTGATATAGAGGTCACCCGGTACACCACGATGTATTGCCTCCCCTCTTCCTGACATTCTGATCATTTCACCATCTGAAATACCGGCTGGAATATTGATGGTGATTTCCTCATTTCCTTTCATAACTCCTGCGCCCTTACATGCCTCACACTTCTCCTTCGGCACTTGGCCGCTTCCAACGCAGGTGCCACATGTTTTGACTGCGGTAAAGGATCCAAGAAAAGAGCGTTTCGTCTCGTGAACTTTTCCAGATCCACCACAGGCATTACAAGAGACAAGTGCTGTTCCCTTCTCCCCACCAGACCCGTTACAACGCTCGCAGCTCCTTGTTTTCGTAATAAGAATCTTCCGCTCGGTCCCGAATACCGCATCAGCAAATGGAACTTGGATATCAACGGAGATATCACTTCCCCGCCGTGCGCGCCCTCCGGCGCCACCTCCCGAAAAGAAATCTTCAAAAATATCCCCGATGTCAAAACCGAATCCGGTTCCTCCTGCGTTCGCAAAATCTCCGAAGTCGAAATTTGACTCGAAACCACCACCTGACGGACCTGCGCCGCTAAAGACATTCCCGTACGTATCGTATTCTTTGCGCTTCTTCTCATCGGAGAGAATGCTGTACGCTTCATTCACCTCCTTGAATTTTTCGGTATCTCCACCTTTGTCCGGGTGATATTTATGTGCCAGCTTTCGGAACGCGCGTTTGATGTCTTCGCCGGAAGCGCTTTTATCAACCCCTAAAACGGCATAGTAGTCTTTTTTCTTCTGCATTTGTTCGTGTTATTTGGGATTCGGGTCACTTGGTCCCGATTCCGGCGCATCCTTGAAGTCGGCATCTCGAGTTTCGCCAGAGGTATTCCCCCCATTTTCCGCTTTGGGAGTACTCTCTGCTTTTGCGACTGCCTCACCGATTTTCTGCATCTCGCGCGAGAGTTCCTCTGACACCCGTTTCATGTCATCGATTGAACCGCCCTCCAGTGTCTTTTTTGCAGCTGTAATCTTCGCCTCAACCGTGCTTTTCACCTCTGAAGGCACTTTTTCTCCAGCATCTTTGAGAGCTTTTTCAGCCGTATAGATGAGCGCCTCGGCAGTATTTTTTATTTCGATTTCCTCACGTTTCTTTTTATCTTCCGCAGCGTGGATTTCTGCATCATGCTTCATCTTCTCGATTTCCTCTTTAGAGAGCCCGCTGCGCGCCTCTATCCGAATCGACTGCTCTTTCCCCGATGTTTTATCTTTTGCCTTTACGCTCAAAATACCGTTTGCATCGATATCGAAGGTCACTTCCACTTGCGGCATGCCGCGCGGAGCGGGCAAGATACCGTCCAAAACAAAGCGGCCGAGTGTTTTATTATCCGCGGACATTTCACGCTCTCCTTGCACCACATGGATTTCCACCGACGTTTGGTTATCTGCGGCAGTCGAGAACACCTGGGTTTTCGCCGCAGGTATGGTCGTATTTTTCTCGATTAGCTTCGTTGCAACGCCTCCCAACGTCTCAATACCGAGAGAGAGCGGAGTGACATCAAGGAGGAGCACGTCTTTCACATCCCCTTGGAAAATCCCCGCTTGTACGGCGGCTCCGATAGCGACCACTTCATCGGGGTTAATGGAGCGGTTTGGCTCTTTTCCGAACACACTTTTCACCGCATCCTGAATGGCGGGCATTCTGGTCTGTCCGCCGACCAGGATTACCTCGTTAATGTCCGAGGTTTTAAAACCGGACGCTTCAATGGCACGCTTCGTAATCTCAACGGAGCGGTTCACGTAGGGAGCCGCGATATCTTCGAGTTTTGCACGCGTGAACTTCATCAAGAGATGCTTCGGCCCCGCGGCGTCCGAAGTGATGAAAGGAATATTGATTTCCGTTTCGGTCGTGCTTGAGAGCTCATGCTTCGCTTTCTCGGCCGCCTCTTTTAAGCGCTGGAGGGCAAGCTGGTCTTTCAAAATATCGATGCCCGATTCCTTTTTATATTCCGTTGCGATCCACTTGATGATGTCATGATCGATATCCTCTCCGCCCATATGCGAGTCACCATCGGTTGACCGAACTTCAATACTTTGCTCATCGCCTTCGGATCCGATTTCAAGAATTGATATATCGAAAGTCCCGCCACCAAAATCATACACGGCGATTTTTTCGTTCTTCTTTTTATTGAACCCGTACGCAAGCGCCGCAGCCGTCGGTTCGTTGATGATGCGTTTGACGTTAAATCCCGCGATTTCGCCCGCATGTTTTGTTGCTTGTCTTTGAGAATCGTCAAAGTACGCGGGGACGGTAATCACCGCTTCTTCTATCTTTTCTCCAAGCTTTGCTTCCGCGTCAGTTTTCAGCTTTTGAAGAATCATCGCCGAAACTTCCTCCGGTCGGAAAAACTTATCGCCCATTTTTACTTTGACGCCGCCCGTGTCAGCCCGTTCGATCACAAAGGTCGCCATGCCACGGTCTCGTTCGACATTTTTGTCGTCAAAAGGGTGACCCATAAAGCGCTTGATCCCGTGGATTGTATTCGCGGGATTCGTAATTGCCTGACGCTTCGCGAGAAGCCCAACGATGCGCTCTCCTCCTTTCGAGGTCGCGACAATTGATGGGGTGGTCCGGGCACCTTCTGCGTTTTCGATAATCTTCGGAACCCCACCTTCGATCAAAGCCATTGCGGAGTTCGTCGTTCCAAGGTCAATTCCTATGATTTTTGGCATACTATTTCATTTATAACGTTATGGTAAATCTTTTTTACTCACTTGTCGATTTTGGTCCCCTAATCCCGGTATTCACCAACCTTGACATGGGCTGGCCGTATCACTTTTCCGCCGATACTACATCCTTTTTGTACAACATATGTAATGATCCCGTCAAGCTTTCTATCAGTTACAGCCTCAACGCCTATCGACTGGTGACGGCTTGGGTCGAAGGGTTGACCTTGGTCGGAAAAAAGAAGTGCTTCAGAGCGCTCAAACGCTCCGAGAATGGCCGCATGTATCCCTTCTATCCCTTTCTGCCATGCCGGAGGAAGCTTGGCCCATGACTCCACGTCATGTATCGCTAACTCTACGGCATCAAGCACAGGGAGCATTTCGCGGACGACATCGCTCTTCGCTCCTTCGGAGATTCTCCCTCGGAGTGCCTCGTCATCTTTACGGGCATTGATAAAATCTGCACGCGAGCGTTGCCAACCATCGAGATATTCCTGCCGTTCGAGGAGACAACGCGCAAGTTTTTCTTTGAGCGCGTGGAGCGCTTCGGTGTGGTCGCTATCTTCAGGCGAAATCTCAATTTCGCTCTCCTCGCCATGCCTATCGGCAGGCAGGCCTTCGTCCCCTTTTCCGCCATGACGGAGATGCATATCTTTCTACCGTTTTGACCATTGTGGAGACTTCCGGGCTTTCTTGTGCCCGAACTTTCTCCGTTCTTTGATTCGCGCGTCTCGGGTAAGAGCTCCGACTTTTTTTAACCGGATTCGCAATTCAGGATGAAGCACGATAAGTGCGCGGACAAGGCCGTGCCGCAAGGCTTCACCTTGAGAGTGGATTCCTCCTCCCGTTATCCGCGCGCTCACTTTCAGCGCAGAGTCGAAATATGGAGGCGAAATAAAATCGGTGACAATGTGCTGAAGTTCATCCGTACGGAAATATTCGTTAAAAGGTTTACCATTCACAGTAATTTCCGTCTGTCGGGCAGGTACTATCCGGACGCGGGCAATCGACGTCTTCCGCTTGCCGACTGCCTCAGTGTATCGCGCGTTACTTCCTTGTTTGGTTTTTACAGTTTCCATAGTCGATATAATTATTCCGAAATTACGAGATTTTTCATCTTGGTCCCCCGGAGCCGGTTTCGCGGAAGCATTCCTTGCACTGCCCGTCGAAGTATTTCGCTATAACCGTGTTGCTCGGCTACTTGAGATAAGCTTTTATGTTTCAAGCCACCCGGATAGCCGGTATAGCGTGTGTATGTTTTTTCCCTCTTTGCTTTTTCACTGACCGCGAGATGCTGTGCATTTTTTATCACCACTTTGACATTGGTGACAAGGTTCGGCTTTGACGTGGGGTCGGCCTTACCCGAAAGGATGGAAGCCACCGTACTCGCGAGACGTCCAAGCGATTTCCCTGTTGCATCAAATTCGTAATGAGTCTTGGTATCCATACGTAGCAATTTTAGCGAGTGAACGAAATAACAGCTCTCCGACTCCCGTCGCTTTTGCGCATTCCGAGTTTTGTAATGCGAAGGTATCCTCCGGAAACCATATCAAACTTCGGCGCTATTTTTTCAATAAGGATACGCACTGCATCAGTATCGCCAAGCCGCGCCTCTAGAATCCGCCGTGAGTGAATGTCAGCACCCCGGGCGCGCGTCGTTAGTTTTTCGAGGAATGGCCGAAGTTCCTTGGCCCGAGATTCAGTGGTCGTAATAGAACCTGCAAGTATCAGGTTTCGAGCAAGGCTCTTCAAGAGCGCTCTTCGAGGCCCACTCTTTCTTCCCAATTTACTTTTTGACCGGTGGTGACGCATGTTACTTCAGTGTGATACCGAAATTACTGAGTATTCGCTTTATTTCCTGGAGCCCTTTCTCTCCAAGACCGCTGATATCAAGAAGGTCCACTTCGTTTTTCCGCGCAAGCCCCCCGATTGTTCTGATGCCAGCTTGAGAAAGCGCTTTCATTGTGCGCATGGAGAAATTGAGGTCCTCAACGCGTGTTTTCAGCACATCCTCCACGCGACCTTTCTCCATAGTTGTGTCCGCTTCGGTATCGTCGGTTGAGAGAGGTGCTTCTATTTCGGTCTTATCGCTAAATCCGATAATCGCCTTGAGCTGATTAATCATTGTTGCGATAGAGCGCTCGAGAGCTTCGCGGGGTGAGATAATACCGTCAGTTTCGATTATGATTCGAAGTGTGTTGAAGTCCGTCCTATTTCCGACGCGCATGTTCTCAACTTCATAATTCGCCCGCCGAATCGGGGTAAAGACTGCGTCAACAGGGATAACGCCAATATCAACCTTGTCTTGGTGAATAACTTCCTTCGGCACATAGCCGATACCGCGTTCAATGGTAAGTTCAAAGGAAAGTTTGGCGTTTTTGTCGGTGAGTGAGGCAATGTGCTGGTCGGGGTTTGCCACTTCGATCTGCCCGGGGATTTTAAGGTCTTTTGCCGTAACATCAATAATGCCAGAAACATCAAGTGTTACGTGTTGCGGTTCATCGCCCGTCATTTTGAATCGGACCTTTTTCAAATTCAGAATAATCATGATGACGTCTTCCTTCACACCGGGAATAATCGAGAACTCATGGCTCACCCCTTCGATTTTGACCGTGGTAACCGCCGCGCCCGGAAGCGATGAGAGAATAATTCTCCGCAAAGAATTCCCGAGCGTGTGCCCATATCCGGGGTAAAGCCCGTCAATTTCATAAATTCCTTTAAAATCATCCTCGCTTACGACCCGGGGTTTTGATGGTACGATTACTTTATCGTCTGGCATAGTAGTGTAATTGGCTAACTTCTAATTAAACCCTGCTATAAAACTCAAGCACCCTCGAAAGGTCGGCGACGAATTCACCCTCCGGTTCCTCCGGTAAACGCACTACTTTTCCACCGGTATCTTCGGCGCGCAGAAGCCATGACGGAGTGCGGAGTGATTCCATGCGTTCTTTGGCGGTATCCGAGAAAAGTTTCGCGCGGCTCGCTTCCCGAATAGCTACGCGGTCACCGAGAACAACTTCGTAAGATGGGATGGACATGCGTTTCCCGTTAACCGTTACGTGACCGTGGCTAACCATCTGACGCGCCGCCGCTCGTGTGGGAGCAAGGCCGAGTTTTAAGACAACATTATCAAGTCTCCGCTCAAGCATTTGATAGAGGGCCCCGAGCGGCGGCTTCTTTCCTTCCCGCGCTCGTCCAACATAATTTGAAAGCTGACGATCCGTGACGCCATAGGTGAAACGAGTCTTTTGTTTTTCAAGAAGTTGGACTCCATATTCCGTTTTCTGCCGGGAGAACTTGCGCGGCTTCTTTCCCACTTTTTTGCTTTTTGATATCTGAAACTTGGGGGTCTGACACTGTTCGTAGACTCCTTCTCCAAGACGTCGACAAATTTTATATTTTGGTCCTGTTCGCATACTTATACTCGTCGTGGTTTCTTAGCTCGTGGTCCATTGTGCGGAATCGGAGTTCTATCCTGAATCGCCGAAATTTCAATACCTTTTCCGATAAGCGTTCGAATAGATGATTCTCGTCCGGAACCGACTCCTTTTACTACCACATACACCTCCTTAATACCTAAAGCTTTTGCTTTTTCGGCAACGACCTCTGAAACTTTTGAAGCGGCGAAGGGTGTCCCCTTTTTTGCTCCCTTAAAACCGAGTGATCCGCTCGATGACCACACCAATGCATTCCCTTCCGTATCTGTGAGGATTAACTTGGTGTTGTTGTAGGTTGATTCTATGTGGACAATACCATTCTCGAGTCTCCGTTTCGAGACGTGTGAGAGCGAGCGCTCTTTGGTTTCGCCGCTCACGTCGCCTCCTGATTTTGTGATGATTCTTTTCTTGCCCATAGATATTAGGTTTTTTCAACCTTTCGTTTTCCCGATCCCATTGTCTTTCTCACATTTCCACGCACCGTACGTGAATTGACGCGGGTTTTTTGTCCGCGAACCGGGAGACGTCTCAAATGTCTCACCCCCCGATAGCACTTGATATCTTTCAAGCGTTTGATATTGCCTGAAACTTCACGCTTTAAGTCTCCCTCGACGCGAAACGCTTCGATATGGGTCCTGATGCGGTTTTCTTCATCGGCGGAGAGTTCGCCCGGTTTTTTCCCGAACGGTATTTCTGCGGCGGCGAGAATCTTTTGTGCTCGGGGTCTGCCAATGCCAAAAATCGTCGTGAGCCCGATCTCAAGACGCTTTGCTTCTGGTACAGTTACTCCAAGAATTCTCATATTAAAAATCGTGCCGTCGTCATCCTACCCTTGGCGCTGTTTATGCTTCGGGTTTTGACAGATGATGTACAATTTTCCCCGTCGCCGTACGAGCTTGCAAAGAGGGCACCGGGCTTTAATTGATGAGCGGACTTTCATGTTTTAATCCAGTAATTGTGCTAACCCCCGAGCCAGAGTGCGCATGGAGGGCAACTGACTAATCATTTAGAGGCGTTTAACAATCCTTCCGCGTTCCCCATACTGGTCGAGGACAAGACTTACGCGATCACCAACCAGTACTTTGATTCGATTGATACGCATTTTGCCGGAGAGGTACGCGGAGAGCGACCGACCGTCATCAAGTGTAATCCCGAAGGTTGTATTCGGGAAGGTGTCAGTCACCGTACCTTCGACTGGGGTTGTACTTTCCTCTTTCGCCATTGCCTCTAGGGGACTGCCTATACTACCAGTTATTGCCCCGCTGGGTCAAGTACGCCATGCCAAAGACTAGGGATTGGGGCGTGTGAGGCATTAGGGGTTTACAGCTTGCCCGCCGGTAGGCGAGGTTTCGATTGTGATGCGCTCTACGTTCTCTGGAAAAGTCTTTCTCCACGAAGGACTGAAACGCACTTCGGCGCTTTCAATACTCGGGAATGAGAGAAAAACATTTTTGTAGGAATCTTTTGCCATTCCAGCGAGTGCCCTTCGAAGAGCGTCAAGATCAACTGGAGAAATAAAGGTAGCCGGACTCCGGACAGCAAGTGAAAGCTGTTCATCGTTGTCGGGATTTATTGTCGCTCGATTCAAGAGTTCAATCTCAAGCTTCTCCGGGTTCGCGACACGAATACCCCGCTCTACACCTTCCCCGAGCGCCGCTCGGGCCAGTACATAACTGAACTCTTCGGTGTTAAATGCAAAAGCCCACATACGACCGGTTACCGTGATGTTCACCTTTGATTCTGAACCGGGCTCGCCAGGAGCGTCGTCGGTCACACTAAATTGCGACACCGAGGTCTGGCTAAAAACAGTAAACCCCTCGGGAATCTCTTTGCTTACACTCTCCCCGAGACGCACGGCAAGTTCACTCTGAAGGGCCGCTATTGCCGCTTCACGTTCGCTCTCATCAACAACTCGGAGTGTTCCCACAAAACCTCCTTCCATGGGAGTCTTCGATCTCGCGTAAAATTTATCGTAGCGTGGATCTCCTTTGAAACCGGGTATCGTAAAATCAGTGAGTCCGATATTAAACTCTTTTCCCGGCTCATCGGCGTAGACCGTAGCCACTATGGACCCCGGAGTGAGGGTCCCACTCTTTAGAACCCCGCCAGGAACAACAATTGGTTCTTCAATACGGAAGATTTTTCCGTCGGGAGCCGTAAATCTTGTTCTCTCGATAAGTCTCTGGGGAGTTCCATTATAACTATTGAAAATAACAATTTCCCCACTCGCACGCTTCTCCACTTCCTTTGTGCCATGCGCTACAAGACTCTGTGAAAGTGATACTTCAGGTACTCGGATGGTGTCGTAGGAGAGCTCATCCGTCGCGGCAGAGGCCTTCGAACGTGCCAAAATAACCGCTTCAACATCGGCTCCTATCATTTTCGGCGTAAGCGTCACAACAACGGTACCGAATCGTTCCCAGAGGTATGCCCCTGCGCCAAAAATTATGAGTGTAACAATTAAAAATACAATGAAACGCCGGCGCGGCTTTCGCTCCCTCGGCAATCGCGGAGGCTCCGGTGAAAAAGGCGGAGAGGTTTCAGTCGGAGTACTTGGGGAAGTAGAGGGGGTATACGTTGATCTAATTGGCGGACGCCGTGGCGCCCTCCGGAGTACTATATCCTCTACTTCTCGACGTGGCATAGCGCTAGTGTATCCTACTATCCCCTATCTTAAAAGACATTAAAGGGAATTATTCACAAAAGAAGCGGCTATCATGAGGCGAAGATCACTCTCTACGGCCCCGACCTCTCTCATGGAGGATTTCATGAGCGATTCATCGAGTCTGGTAACTGTCGGGGAAAATTCGCCGGGAAGAGATAGGTCAGTTCCTCGTCCTTTGCGCGCCAAGAGTAAGCGCTCCATCCAAGTGCTGAAAACCGGGCCTGAAGCGCTGTCCGCAATAATGAATACGCGATGAGCGGCACAGCACTCCGCACGTACGAATTCAAGCACCCGAGAAATGTAGTCACCCCACTTCTTTTCCGCTTCGACGAGTGCTGGGGCAAGACTCTCACGGTGCTCATCCGTGGAATACGCATTCGTGTACAGCTTTAGCGTAAGGAGGCCTTCATCAGAATTTGTGCCCCGCGCGACGCCAATTGAGCGAACCAAGGCGTGCGCACCAAAAGGAATGGAAAAAGTACTCGCAAGACCTTTCCTCGCAACAACAATAACGTCAGTTACCTCACCGGTCACGTCAAGAACAAGGTAATTATCCATCTCCGGGAGCACCTCTCGGAGTGCACTATAAACTGCAAGCATAGAGGTGAAAAAGGTGATGTGTTCCGAATGGAAAAGACCTCCGACGGATGTTGCAATTTTTTTCATAATTAACTCCTCGGTGATGCTTTCATAGAGAGTCAGTTCCACTTCCGTCGCGCGTTTCTCATAAGGGTTAGCCACGTCATAACCGTTTAGTTTGATTCCGATAACCTGGCGTTCAATGGTCGATGTCGGAGTCTCGGGTGGAAGGTAGGAATCGCTTCCTGTCGCCTCGGGAGTCTTTGGCGCTTCACCAACCATTCCCGCCAAGCTTTTTTTTGTGACAAGGATCGGAGTATCTTCTTTTTTTCGAAGTACGCGAAGCGCCGAGAGGTGGAGTACCGACGGTAATGAAATATAAATGTGCTTCGGTCGTTTCAAAGCTTTCCGTTGCATATCAGCAATAATCTTTTCAAGACTTGAGATGAGCAGGGAAAAATAACGCTCATATGCGAGCTTTGCGGGAACCGGGAATACATTACGGGATGAAAACAGTATTTCGGGTTTGCCACCATGTTCAAGCGCTACCATGGAACCGCCAACGCTCCCGCTCTCGATATCAAATATCGCCGCGTACTCACGTTTTTTTTGAGATGAAAAAAAAGACATAATTTTATGTTCTCATCGTACCCCTTTCTACGGCCTTATCAATCGCTTGGGTAATAACTTCCTTTACACGATACGGGTGTGGAGCACTTGAGATAATAAATGTATGTCTTTCCCCGGCTGTTTGAACATGTACATCGCCAAAATCAAAAAATTCTGCAATGAGTCCTTGTACTTGCACCGTGATGTCCTGGACACGGTCTAGACGGAATTCTGATACCTCTCGTGTGAAAAAAGAATGCTGTTCGATATCGAGAATGCGACGATTCGTAATAACCCATATATCGAGATAGTAATTTGTCCACCCGACAAAAAAGACTATCCATGCAAGAAGACCAAAGAGTGCAATGGTAAATATGAGAAGAGCATCAGAGTTTCCGGCAGGAAGTTCTATAGAAAGACCTCTCACGACCACTGCTGCGGCAATAATAATACATAAAGTGAGCACAATAAAAATGGAGTGCTCGAGGATAACAAACCAATGTCTCCGGAGCACTAAAATCCTTTCTTCACCGTGATCAAGTGTAAGCATGAGAGTAAGCTAAAACGAGAGTATTGCGCCAGCCATCACCAATAATAGCACGAGAGAAACTGAGAAAAATAGAAGTTCGGTGAATTTTATTCTGTATCGGTCATATCCATAGCGCTCGAGATGATATACCAGTGCCGCCGAGACAACGAGAAAAAGAATGAAGACGACGCCGAATATACCCCAGAGCGTGGCTCCTCCCTGTGTTACGAAAAAAGAGTTAAGAGTAGCGGAATCGAGGATTAATCCTTGGAACTCCATATTTCAAGAAGGTAAGGGGCTAAGTGTTGCCTTAATCCGTCGGATGCCAGCCGCCACCGCCTCCTCTTTTAAAACTCTAAAATGACCAAGCTCATGTGTATACCCGACATGTGGTCCTCCACATATCTCGCTTGAATATACCTTTCCGCTCGTCGGATCAACTGTGCTATAGACTGAAACTTTTCCACCAATTTTAGCATACTTGTCATCAAAGAGTCCGATGGCGCCGCGGTTTTTTGCCTCATCGACAGTGAGCACCTCACGGCGCATTTCATAACTCATCGTGATTGAATCATTTACGATTTTTTCAACGCGATTAATTTCATCGGTCGTCATTTTTGCGGGGTGAGAAAAATCAAAACGTAAACGCTCCGGCGTGATATTACTCCCCTTCTGATATACGTGATCGCCAAGAACTTTTCGAAGTGCGGCATGAAGGAGATGGGTGGCGGTATGAAGGCGGATCGTCTCGGGACTTTCATCAGCAAGTCCGCCTTTAAATTTCTTTTCAGCACCTGCCCGGGAGATATCTTTATGTTTATCAAACAATAATCTTAATTTTTCTTCGAAACCTTCTTCTTGAAATTGAGAAAGTCCACAATCCTCTATCATTGCCCATATTAAGTCGTTGGGTATACCCCTACTTGTATTAAAGTAGAAAAATCTTTCAGCTGTGACACAACGATCAAATGGATTTTTCTCAAATACCGATTTGCGGCTATTATATAAATCTTGCAAATAGTCCAGTAACTCATGAGTAGCCGGTTTGAGTGTTTGACTAAACTTTTTCTGCTCCTCTAAAATTATTTCTATAGTCTCATTTTTTTGATCCCTTAAATTTTTATAAATAATTCCATATTTTTCTACGACAGAAGTTATAACCTCTTGGATATCTTCTTTTGAGAATACTTTTTGATCAGTGTTAAAAATAGCCCTTCGCAAAAGGCGACGCAAAATATATCCTCGATCGGTATTTGAAGGCTTCACACCATCGGTAATCATAAAAGCTGTGGTGCGAAGATGGTCCACAATAATTCTTTGTTTTTTAGAATCTCTTGAAAACTTCTTTGCTTTTTTAATAAGATATGAAAATAAATCCGTCTCAAAAATAGTGTCTTTTCCTTGCGTCACCATCGCGAGGCGTTCGAGTCCGGCTCCGGTATCCACGTTTTTCTGCGAAAGTTTACCGATTACTTTACCGTCTTTTTTCTCATACTCCATAAATACATCGTTCCAAATCTCAACCACCTTTTGCTCTTTATCCGCTTTGAGAAATTCTTCCTTGGATGAAAGATTCAAATTGCCGGTGATGTCGTAAAACATCTCGGTGTCTGGCCCACAAGGGCCACTAGGACCCGGGCTCCACCAATTACTGTCTTTCCCAAGAAAATAAATTCGATTCTCCGGGATGCCGAGTGATTTCCAAATTGTTGCCGATTCTTCGTCCCTCGGGCATAGCCCTACGGGCGATGCTACGGGCGAGCCACTCAGCGCGTCAGCATCACCTTCGAAACACGTAATATAGAGGCGCTTTGGATCGAGTCCAAGTCCTTCTTCTTTTGATGTCAGGAATTCATAGCTCCACGTAATAGCCTCTTTTTTAAAATAGTCCCCAAGCGACCAATTCCCGAGCATCTCGAAGAAAGTATCGTGGGTCTTGTCCCCGACTTCATCTATATCCTGCGTCCGAACACATTTTTGGACGTTTACTAGGCGTTTCCCGGCCGGATGTGGCTGTCCCAGGAGGTAGGGCACGAGGGGCTGCATTCCAGCTGTCGTAAAGAGGACAGAAGGGTCGTTTTCAGGAACGAGAGAAGCGGAAGGAATGACTGTATGTCCGCGTTTCTCAAAAAAAGCGAGGAATCGCTTACGGATTTCGTCTGATTGCATGGGTGTGACTAGTATAACAAAGTCGCTATGTAATCACTCCTCCACCGAGACACTCTATTCCGCGGTAAAGAACCAGTGATTGCCCGGGCGTGACAGCTCTCTGGGGGCGATCAAAAACAACCATATACCCCCACTTGGAAGCTTCGCTTCCAAGTGGGGGTTGTTTTACTAATCGGCAGGATTGAAGCGGTTGGCGGTAGCGAATACGGGCGCGGTATGTTCCCGAGAGTGCGGGCGGTTTTCCAGAAACCCAGTGGGGATGAGAGAGGATTATTTTTCGTTTGAAAAATCTCTTTTCTTCATTTCCCCGAGCGACAGTAAGCGTATTCTTTTTTACGTCACGCCCAACAACGTAGTACGGCGGATCGTGCGGGCTTTTTTTTGTCACATTAAATCCATGCCGCTCGCCGATGGTATAGAGAAGAGCTCCATCGTGGTGCCCGATGATTTTGCCTTTCGTATCGAGCACGGTACCGGATTTCACTGGCACATAGTGTTTCAAAAATTCCTTGAAATCAAATTTCCCCACGAAGCAAAGCCCTTGGCTATCTTTCTTCTCCGCAGTGGGGAGACCAAATCGCCGCGCGAGTGCCCGTACTTCACTCTTCTCCATGGCTCCCACAGGAAAAATAATCCGCGCGAGTGCCCGATTTCCGAGGCGATACAGAAAATAACTTTGGTCTTTTTCTTTATCTTTTCCGGCACGGAGGTGGAGTGTTCCGTCTTGTTTCACAATCCGGGCATAGTGACCCGTTGCGATTGCATCAACTCCACGCTTTCGCGCCCACGTACGAAATGCTCCAAATTTTACTTTTTCATTGCAGAGAATATCGGGGTTGGGCGTCCGTCCGCGCGTATACTCACGAAACATCGAATCTATCACCGCAGTTTTGTACTCTTTTTCCAAATTGACCGTGAGAAGCGGAATACCAATTTTAGCCGCCACACGGAGCGCATCACGCCGGTCGTCTTCCGCCGAGCAATAAATCCCGGGCGGATACCATACGCGGATAAAAACGCCGGTAACGTCATAGCCCGCGCGGTGAAGAAGCGCCGCGGAAACGGAACTATCCACGCCGCCAGACATGGCAACTATAACCTTGCTGTGCCGCATACTATTGTCAAGGGTTCCCCTTGACATTGTTAGCAATTCAAAAGTTTTTTGTAGACCTCGTAAGTTGCCCGTACGTCCGAGAGCGCGGTATGCTCGTGTTCATTCACAATCCCCAGGAGTTCACAGAGTGAACGCAGTGAGAACTTTTGCGCTCGGTCGTCGTCGTAGAGCTTGGCGAAAGCGAGTGCGATGGTGTCAATTTTGTGGTAATGCATCTTGTGTATTACGCCAGTTTTCGCAAATGCTTTTTCTAAAAATACCCAGTCGAAAGAAACGTTTTGTCCGACCATAATCGCGTCCGCAGTTTTTTCCACGATTTTTTCAAGAGCGGGTTTCAAGTCAACGGCAAAAAGCCACGCTTCCGGTGTATAGCCGTTGATGCGAAACGATTGCGGGTCTCCAGTTTCAATATGTTCGGGTTTAACCTTGAGGTCAATTTCTTCGATTTTTTCGACAACCGGACCTTTGCCGGGGCGCGCGACCTGGCGGGCAATAATACACCCAATTTCAATGATTTCGTGCCGCTCGGGGTCGAGGCCTGTTGTTTCAAGGTCGATAAATACGAGGTTGTGTTTTTTCATTAATTACTCTAGGTATTGTTTTTTATATGCCACATGTTCTTCGAATGTTTTAGAAAAATACAATATACCTCGCCGATCGGAAAGATAATACCAATACGGCGAATCCTCATAATAGAGCGCCGCGCGAAGCGAAGCAAGTCCGGGATTAGAAATTGGTCCTATGGGAAGTCCTCGATACGCGTAGGTGTTATATGGCGAATCACTGCGGAGATCTTCTTTGGTAAGCTCGTACGTGTTCTTGCCGAGTGCGTAGTCGAGTGTCGCGTCGACCTGAAGCGGCATACTGGCGTCCAAACGTTTCCAAAGAACTGAAGCAATTTGCCTCCGATCCTCCTCTCGTGAAGCCTCTTTCTCGAGCATAGAGGCCATAATGACAATCTCTCGAAGAGTTCTTCCAGACCGAGCAATATCAGGAAAAAGCGGGCCTATTTTTTTTGCAAAATTTTCCTTAAGCTCTTTGAGCACTGTATCGGTATCTGCACTCGGTGAAAAAAGATAGGTGTCTGGAAAAAGGTACCCTTCATCCAAACGCGCGGCTTCAATGAATGTTTTTACATCAACATTGGGCAAAATGCTGGAAAGTTGCGACGCGTAATCATGTACCGTTGATCCTTCAAAAAGGATTATGCGAGATGGAGTAATACCGTAATCTCCGCTTGAAACCCTCTCTGCTACGGAAAACGCATGAGCCGGTTCAAAAAAATAATATTCACCGGCTACCGCTCTCGCGTTGCCACGAAAGGCGAACACAAGGAGAGTGAATATTTGCGGTAAACGCACCACTCTTTTATTACTTAATTCTTCTGCTACACGTCCAAGTGGCCACCCCTCTTCGATGACTATTTTTCCGTTGACGGGGAATCCGTTTGGCGGAGAGAAAAGCAGGTAGTGAATAAAAATAATTGAGAGAAGTAGAAAGACAGAATATCCTTCGCTTGCACAGCGAAGTTGGACTCTTACTCTCTCTAAGTACCGAAGAATGTCGGACACAGCTTTAGGTAGGAAGGTTTGGCGGAGGACCAGCTCTTCGGGAAGTAGTTCGCTCGAAAGTTGGAGTCTCGGAAACAGCGCCCGGGAAGTGGTAGATAGTTGCAAGCTCTTCCGCGGAGAGCACCATATACGGCCTCCGGTACGGTGGGTAAAAAAACCATCTCCTCACATATGCCCGGAACATACTCCTTTTCCTTATACGGAGCCGATGCCCACGAAAGTCTTCCCAAGGATAGTCCCAGTCGGTTTTTTTCATATGTTTGAAACCGTTCAGATCGGCAGAGCTGAACTGTTTCATCACGATAAACATGCCGACAAAACTGATCGGCCGAAAATCTTCCTTTTTGGCAAGGTAGACAGTCCTAATTCCGACGTCAAATCCGTATTTTGAAATACTCCGCTCAATCGCTTCAACAACATGTCGCTCTCCGGGCGAAAGAGACTGCTCCGCGAAACTAAGCTGTTCAGTAGCCGGGCCCTTTATATCTCGCTTCGTCAGCTTACGTATAAGGTCACGTCCTTCATCTTTCCAGTCGTTTCTCTTAAACCAGCCCGTCCGTCCGAATTTTTTGTCCGTTGCACGGATGACAAACTGGAACCATAGTTGCTCGCTTCCCCGGAGAGATCCCATGAGCTCAATAATAGGGGTGATCGGATCGACGTGTTCACGCGCTTCTCGACGCTCTTTATCGAGCTCATAGTCAATATAGGTTTTTATGGGATACGGATCAGGTTTATCAAGTTTCCATTCAAGTCCGTAGAAATCCCATGGTGAACCCGGGTCGAGGTAGGATACGTATCGTGTGTAATCTTCGACGGTCTCAATCTGCACTTCTGGGTACTGTGAATAGATTTGCGATTCAATCATCTCCCGGAAAAACGAATGTGTTCGAATGAAAAATTTTATATTTCCTCCGATAGAAACGATCTCAAGCGAAAACCACGCTCGCAACTGCCCCTTCCAGAGACGGTTAAACCATGTCCCGCGCGGAGGCTGGTGAAAAACGTTAAGCACAACCTCCATCGCCTTGGGCGATTTCATAATATCTTTCGGGAGCTTCACTTCGAGCATAATCCAGTCTCGTTCCGAGGCGAAGTACATTTGGACATAAAAAAACCAGAGATAGATGAATAGCCAAAGGAGAAGTGGTGGCCCCCAGTACGGGAGGGTTGTGGCAAAATAAACGAAATAGACCTGCCCAAAAAGCTCCCCGAAGGGCTCTCGAAGCTGGCTTAATACTTCGCCGACAGACATATCCTCTATACCTATACCGGCATATATCGTCCGCTTCCGTCGCGCTTGAAGTGTTTGCTGTTCTGAAGATTGACGAGAATTGTGTTTTCTTTGACGTGTCGTTCCTTGAGCACTCGGTCGACAACGTCCTCTTTCTTGAGGGGACCTTCTTTCGTGAGAATCGTCTTAATTACGTCTTTCACAATTCCCCGCTCGTACCCCCATTCACTCAGTGCATAGAGTCCGCGTCCCACGAGAACGAATCGTTTATCTTTAATGAGCTCGTTATGGCAAGTGGCGACATGTGCCTTCCGTCCGAACTTCGCTTCGATCGCCCGAGCCACCTCGGTAAAGTGCATGGGAGAGCCGTGCTGGCGAAGAACGAGATAGGCAAGGTCTCGGATTCCCCGGGCACGAACATTTGGAGAACTCGCAACTCCCCACTCCCCAAGCGAATTTTTTCCAATGGTCTTCGAGATACGGAGCCACCGCCCCGCCATTTCCTTGTCCCGCATACCCTTTATTTCCTCTCGAAGGTGATCGAGGAATTTTACGATAATGTCTGACTCACTCACAAGACCCTCCGGAGAAAGTCCTTTATAGAGTTTACGAAGCGATGTATGCACTTGCTCGCCGAGTTCTTTGTCGACTATCCAACGGTGGTGGAATTCTTCGTCCTCGCGCAACCGTTCAAAATAATCTCCTACAACAAGTAGAAAATGAATATGATTTTGGAGCGCCGGCTCGGGAGAAACATGTTTCAAAAAATCTTTCTCATGGACGATACTTCCGTAATCATTCATTATCTCTTTTAGTTCGTCAAAAACCGGAGTTATCTCTTCGAAATTTTTCGATTTTCTGATGCTTGCCAACGAAAAGCTTTCTATTTGGCGCACTCGCTCACGAGTGATGTCATAACGCTCTCCAATCGCTTCAAGTGTCATTTTCCGCGGTTCCGAACCAAGGCCATAACGCATTTTAATAACCTCTTGTGCCCGCTCAGAGAGCGGAGAGAGGATAGCGCGAGTCACCTGCCTTGGTTTAAACGTGATGACAATTTGCTTCATATCCAGTGGTAATAATTGTATCAGCTTAGCTTCCTTCCGTCAAGTTCTCGAGCACTAATGAGTATATTTTACCCTCGACATAAACCTCCCGTACGATTTTTTTATCCCCAATGAAGCGTAGTATCTTCTCGCTCTGTTTAACTTTCTTCCCCACCTCTTCTTTGGTAGGTAAAGAATCGAATATCATCACGTCACGCACCTTGCCGTCCACTTGTACGGGAATTGTCACACTCCCCGCCTTGAAATATCGCGGCTCTGCCATGGGCCAGGATTCAAGGTGGATAGATTTAGTATGTCCCATCTCTTCCCAAAGCTCATCGGCAATATGGGGAACAAATGGAGCGAGAAGTTTCAGATATGCTTCAATACTCTGCCGCGAAGGTTTCCGAGATTTTGTTTCATTGAGATATATCATAAGCGCAGATATGGCCGTATTAAAACGCATAGACTCTATGTCATCACCCACCTTCTTTACTGTTTTATGAAGCAGTACTTTTTGTTCATCACTACTTTCGTCTGCCCCCAAAGACACACTCCCATCGGTAACATATTCCCATACCCGCTCGAGAAATCTCCTAACCCCGACCATATTATCGGTACTCCACGCTATCGATTGTGAAAAGGGCCCCATGAACATCTCGTACATCCGGAGTGTGTCCGCGCCGAAACGCTCAACAATGTCGTCGGGATTAATAACATTACCCCACCGTTTGCTCATTTTTTTACCGTCTTCGGCAAGTACAAGCCCGACACTTTGAAGCCTGGTAAATGGTTCCTCCGTATGTACTACCCCGATATCATAAAGAAATTTGTGCCAAAATCGGGCGTAGATTAGGTGCCGTGTCGCGTGCTCCGCGCCGCCAACATAGAGGTCTACTGGAAGCCAGTATTTTTCTTTTTCTCGATTCACAAGCTCCGTATTATTTTTTGGATCAAGATACCGGAGATAGTACCAACATGACCCCGCCCACTGGGGCATGGTATTCGTCTCACGCTTACCTTTTCCACCGCACCGAGGGCACTCTACGTTCACCCACTCTGAAATCCCCGCAAGCGGTGACTCTTCCGTACCCGTCGGCTCGTATGTCGCCACGTCCGGCAATGTCACGGGCAAATCCTTTTCGGGTACCGGAACCACGCCGCAGGCGGGGCAATGAATAACCGGAATCGGCTCCCCCCAGTAGCGCTGGCGTGAGAAAATCCAGTCCTGGAGATGGTATGCAGTTTTCAATCTGCCATACTTTTTTGAAATTTCAATCCGTGCCCTGCCGCTCTCCATGCCGTTGAACTCGGCGGAATTGCGCAGTATGCCTTCGCGGGTATATGCTGCGGCTGTTTCAATTATTTGGGGTATTTCAAGTTCCGCTCCGTCAGGGTAAATGACCGCAGAAAATTTTCCCAGTTGTTCACGATATTTTTTCCAAAATCTCAAATCCCTCTCATCATGCGCCGGCACCGCCATAATAGCCCCAGTGCCGTAGTGCGGGAGCACATAGTCGGCAATCCATACGGGAATATTTTCACCTGTTCCCGGATTTACCGCCGATATACCCTTGAGCGCCACACCAGTTTTTTCTTTTCCTTCGGCGGTGCGATCAATGTCCTGTTTCGCCAGCGCAATCTTCACATAGTATATAACCTCGTCCCAATTATTGATGGATGGCTTCAATTCTTGGACAAGCGGGTGCTCGGGAGAAAGCACAATATAGGTCGCGCCGAAAAGCGTATCCGGCCGAGTGGTAAAAATCGTAATTTTTTTATCGTAGTCTTTGATTGGAAAATCGATCTCGGCCCCCTCGCTCTTTCCAATCCAGTTTCTCTGCGATTCTTTGATTGATTCCGGCCAGTCGAGTTTTTCCAAACCACTGAGTAAGCGGTCTGCGTAATCGGTAATTTTCAACACCCACTGGCGTACCGGCCGTTTCTCTACCTTGGTTCCACAACGCTCACAACTATCGCCATCAAGATCTTCATTTGCGAGTCCGGTCTTGCATGACGGACACCAATTGATTGGTTCATTCGATTCGTAGGCGAGACCTTTCCCCAAAAGCCTTAGGAATACCCACTGCGTCCATCGGTAATATTCAGGATCGGTGGTATTCAATTCACGAGTCCAATCGTAGTTAAATCCAAGAAGAGATAGTTGCTCTTTAAATCGCGCAATGTTTTTTTCAACCGCCACCCTCGGATGAATCTTATTTTTAATCGCGTAATTCTCCGCAGGCAAGCCAAAGGCATCCCATCCCATTGGGTGGAGCACTTGGTATCCCTGCATCCGCTTCATCCGCGTATAAACGTCGGTGGCTATGTAACCCTTCGGATGCCCTACATGGAGTCCATCCCCAGAGGGGTACGGAAACATGTCGAGTGCATAAAATTTCTTTTTACCGGAGTCCTCGGACGTAGGCCCTATGGACGAGTCTTCAGGCGTGCGGTAGAGATTTTCTTTTTCCCACTTTTCTCGCCACTTCTTCTCTACTTTGCGGTGGTCGTAGGCAGACACAGTAGCAGAAGATAGAAGGTTTTAATTCTTGTATGGGGGATATATCTGTGGGTCGATGGTTCTCTCAAAACAAGTTGGTCCAGTGTTGTGCTGCCAATTCCACGATTCCATACTCCCCCCGGGAATCGCCTTAACCGGCCGGGCTGGCTCTCTAGAAAGGGTATCCGCTCCAGAGACTCCGTCTGAAGCGAGACTAAAGGTGGCACAGAGTTTAAAGATGCGCGACCCAAGTACTTCATAGTTGTAAGGTTCCTGGGTATCGGGGTCTGTCGGGGCAATCCATCCGCCGATAGGGTTTGTCATGGCTTCAAGGTCAGGTGGAAGTATTTGGCGCTGTTGCCAATAATTGATGATTTCCCACTGAATTGCCTGTAAATTCTCCACGCGTGTCGCATCAAAACGCTTAATACGCTGTGTCCCCGGTGAACCCATCACTAGGAATCCACCGACGAGAACGGCAAGTACGAGGGCGATAGCGGTCCCCATAAATATTCGGTACTTCCGGCGGTCGCGCCCGCCACTCGAGCGTAAGTCGAAGATATAGTAACCGAAAATGAGCGCGGCAACGATGAGTACAGCACTGACCTTCAACATGAAACGAGCCGTAATTTCACCTCCCAGGAAAGTATTGATGAGAGCAATGAGGTCTCCAATAACCACGGTGCCGGAGATGAAAAGCGTAAGATAGAGAAGCCATTTTCTGATTCCGACATCTCGCTTTTCTGGATTTTTCACCATTTCCCGATTCAAAAACCACATGCACAAGATATAGACGGGGAAAATAATGACGAGAAGTGCAATGGACCAGCGAATCGCGCCGGCATACGGATCGACATAGAACGCAAGCTCATCCGGGAAAAGATAATCTACGAGCTGGAACGTAAGCTGGAGTAGCGCATAGGAGCTCGTATAGAGCGTTATGATTGCGGCTACGTGAAGGAAAAAATCCTTCGGACTTGTTCTTATACGTTGTGTGTCTGTATTCATATTTTAGTGAATAACTAGTATGGGGCAAGTATATCACTAATTTCCATAAGGGTACAACTCTCGCCACGAGAACTTATCTTTTTCGCACTTGGAAGCGAAGCTTCCAAGTGTCCTTAATTATCAAGGGCGGCCCTTGATATAAAATCGGGTTATTGAATTCCTAAAGCTTTCCAAACATCTTCTTCTGTATAAAGCTTACTGTAAGCCCCATAGGCAACAATCTTTTTTACATTATCCCTCTGAATTTCTGGATATTGGTCTTTCTGAATAGTTAAAACGAGACAACTACTATCATTTGTGTACTCTGGGGAACATTCTTTTGACCTATAAACGGAGTAGTGTCCTCCTTTTCCATATTCTTTTGATACAAAAAGGCCAAGATTTTCACAAACCTTGGTCCATTTACTCTGGGTTATATTTTTTATCCGGGCAACAAGATGTCCTTTGTTAAGCCTAACAGACCTGTAGGCTTCTCTCGGGTTGTAGGACATATGTTGCCATTGAATTAAAAGACCTACCTAACTCCTGTTGTGCTTCTTCATTAAATTGATATCCAGAAAGCTTAAGAACGTTAGCGTGTCCTGCTGGAATCCCTGCAGCAGTGATAATAGCATCTTGCATTTTTTCGATACGTTCTGGAGCAGCTTCGTTCATACCTCCAGTTAGAATCGCAGGAATTTCTCTGCATTCTGCTATCCATTCACCACTAGGATAATCAGACACACTAAAAGTTAGTGTGTCATACTCCCCCATGAATGCCTTTAACCTGTTTCGTGCTTGCGTTACGTCCATACGTATCGATTTAATTATAGCAAAAAAGTATTGTTGTAGAAAACACAAGTTATCATGATTATGATAACTCTGCAACGTTGTATTGTATATAGTCCTCCGCCACAGTATATATACTCTACGCGCCGAACTATATCTTAAACTCAATTACATCTCCATCTTTTACGATGTATTCCTTCCCTTCCGTTCGAACGCGCCCATCTTCCCGGGCCTTCGCCATACTTCCCAACGTGAGGAGATCGCTTGCGGCGACAACTTCCGCTCGAATAAATGTATCCCGAAAGTCAGTGTGGATTGCGGCTCCCGCCTCCGGTGCGCTCTCACCTCGGGAAATTGTCCATCCACGTGTCTCATCCTCGCCCGTTGTAAAAAATGTGATGAGATCAAGAAGTGCATAAGATTCTTTGATAAGGGCATCGAGCCCTCCATATCCCGAAGGCAATCCGGCACGAATTTCGGATTGCTCTTCCTTCGAGAGTGACTCCATCCCAAACTCAAGCCCCGCGTCGACGATGACATACCGATCGCCGCGGCTCTGTATTCCGTCACAAAACTCCTGAAACTTTTCCGGCTCGGTTTCATTCATATTGCGTCCGCCAATTTTTATATTGAACGCATACAAAACGGGTTTCGCGGTAAGAAGAGAAAGATTCTTCACGAAGGGCTCTTCTTTTTTATCCAGTTGAAGAGAGGAGACCCTCTTTCCCCTCTCAAGGGCTTCCTTAAGTGAACTTAAAACTTTTGTTTCGAGAAGTGCCAGAGGGATGCCCTTTTTCACATCTCCGGTAAGTGCGCCGAGCCGCCGCTCGACCGTCCCCAGATCCGCAAGTGTAAGTTCAAGTTCAATGACCCCGATATCTTCAACCGGAGAGACTTTTCCTCCAACATGAATAATTTTATCGTCATAAAATAATCGGACAACTTCAATGATCGCGTCAACTTCTCGGATGTGAGAAAGAAACTGGTTGCCGAGCCCTTCACCCTTGTGCGCTCCTTGAACGAGTCCGGCAATGTCCACAAATGAAACAATGGCTGGAACGGTCTTTTTTGATCGCGACAGCTCGGTAAGCTTTATAAGCCTTTCATCGGGCACCGAGATCGTCCCCACCGACGGATCAATGGTAGTAAAAGGATAGTTCTCGGCAGGAACTGACCGACCGGTGAGCGCATTAAACAAGGTCGATTTCCCCACATTCGGCAACCCAACAATACCCGCTTTAAGTGACATGGGCGCCATAGTACCACATTGTTCTATTGGGGCCTCTCTTTATGAGAGTTCTGTCTCTCTCTAGACGCAAGTTCAGATGAGTGCGCCATATAGGGCGCTCTCATCTCCAAGCTCGGCATGCTTCAACTCCGGAAGTTCCGGGTAAATGGCGAGGTATTCCTTGAGGGTGTCTCGGACGCGCTCTATTGATATTCCCGGTGTTTTGAACATGCTCCCGCCGAGGACAACTACCTCCGGCGACCAGTGGACGATAGTATTATGAAGCCCCACGGCGAAAATCTTTGCCGTTTCGTCCCATACCGCCTCGTCGGTGACTTCCCGTGGATGTTTTCCAAAGCGTTTTTCGAATGCAGAACCTGAAACTAATTCCTCGAACCTCGTTTTATTCCCTGCCTCCGGGTGAAGTGTTCCACGAACATCAATAATCTGGTGCCCAGGTTCAAAACCGGCGAATCTCTCATCAATTTTTCCACCTACGATGCGAGCGCCGCCTATCCCTGTTCCAACGCCGATATAGGCAACAATGCGATATCCCTTCCCGGCACCACGGTGTGCTTCTCCCAAAGCCGCGAGTGCGGCATCATTCTCAAGTCGCACCTCTCCATCTCCGCCGAATAATGTACGAAGCGATTCCTTTATATTTACGCCTACCCATTGAGGCAGATGTGGTGAAGTGAGAAGAGTGGTTTTATCGCGATTTAAAACCCCCGGCAATCCTCCAAAAATCCCTTGTACATCGCCGCCGGCTAACTTCAAAGCCGCACTCTTCATGGCTTTTAGCTGATCTCCGAATTCTTTCGCTGTATCAAAACTTTCTATGGCACCCAGGGTATCGTCGTCGGGCGAGAATGCGAGACGTGTCCGCGTACCACCGATATCAAAAAGGAGTTTGTGAGACATGGTATTGTTGCCCATCACGCCCTCACGCGTTGATGAATAACACATACATTTCCGTTCTGCTTAACGTGCTCGTAGGACGATGTTGCCGCAACGGCTCCCATAGCCACAGCCGTAACATCCTGCTTAAACCTCCCAAAGAGATTTACCGTATCTCCTGCGGCAAAAATACCGGGCACATTCGTCTTCATCATGGCGTCAGTAGCAATATAGCCGCGACTGTCGAGCAATACGCCGAGTGATTGAGGAAGCAGAACATTCGGCAGTGCGCCAATTTCAACAAAAAGACCGTCTACTGCAAGATTGGTCGAACCACTGAAGGGCTTTGAGAGTACGAGGTGTTCGAGTTTTTCGCTCCCTATAATCTCTTTGACCTCGGTCTCGTAGAGTATCTCTACTTTATTTCCCAGCCGTTCCATTTGTTGGTAATTAATCGGCTCTGCGGTAATCTTTTTGTCCATCACGATCAGATAAATCTTCTCTGCGTACTCCCCCGCCAAATTGACGCCCTTTACCGAGGCATCTCCCCCGCCGACAACGGCGATTGTTTTGCCAGTATACAGCGGCCCGTCGCAGGTGATGCAGTAGTGGACCCCACGCGCAGTGAGTTCTTTTTCATTAGGGAGTCCCAGATGCCTCCGCTTTGTGCCCAAGGCAAAAATAATCGTACCCGCGGAGTATTCTTTCCCACCCGCTACAATGATGAAACATCCTTGGTCGCCTCGCACTTCCGTCACCTCTCCATCAATAATTTCCGAGCCGACACCTTCCGCTTGCTCGCGCATAATCTTCATAAGGTCGTAGCCGTCGACATCCGCGACGCCGGGGTAATTGTGGATCACGCCGGCTGTCGCGGTCTCTCCGCCGAATTCTTTTCCGATTGCGAGTGTTTTCAGCCGGTAGCGCCCCGCATAGAGTGCCGCGGAGAGTCCTGCGGCGCCAGTGCCAATAATGACGACATCGTAGGACTCCATATCCTCCTAGACGAATCCGAGAAGAGTTGAGAGCTTTTCCTTGTTGAAACCGATAACGATTTCGCCGTTCACTTCAATCACCGGTACTCCCATCTGGCCTGATTTATCGATCATCTCTTTTCGCGCCGAAAGATCAGAGACGACATCGTGCTCTGAATACACAACTCCCTGCGCTTTGAAGAAATCCTTCGCCATTTTGCAGTACGTGCACGTCGGAGTTGTATACATGATAACAGTATTGTTGTTCACAGTTTCTCTCTTGATTACTCCGATATTTTTACGCCTCCCCCCGCATTCTCTTGCGTGCTGATTTTCCCAAAGAGAATTTCAAGCAGGTCGAGAACCCGTTTTTGTGCGACGTTTTCACTCGTACTCTTCGGTATTGCGCTCCATGCGTCAAATATCTCTTTGTCGCCAATGCCTCAAACCATAGTCTCAAGTTTCAGTCGGTCTTCGAAATCCACTTCGCCATCGGCACGGAGAACAATGGTTATAAAAGCATGTGCAAATTCGATTACCTTCCCATTAACCTCTATGGACAGCTCATTCGCCTTGAGTTCTAGAACCTCCTTTTCTAGCGCCCACCCCCACCAGAGCGTGGCGATGAGTAAGAAAAAGATACACGCTGAAAAAATATACAGAGGTTTTTTCATATAGTGGGCACGCTCGTGATTATACTATTCATGAAGCACTTCGCAACCTTGTCCGATCCCGATAGAAATTGTAGAGGAGGGAGAGTGTGAGGAACACTCCGACCACTACTATCCAATTTATCCGACGGAATATACCGCCCTGGGGGGTGAGTTCAATATTCCGATGGACTCCGGACCCAACGAGAACTGGGAATGGTTCGCTCGTGTAGGGCTCATACCCGGACGCGAGTACGGAAAGATAATAGGTGCCGGGCGGGACAAGGAAAGAGTATTCACCGCTTGTTTCAGTCGTTTGCGGATTCACTTGCTGGAACTCCCGTGCGTTCCAAATCTCGAAAGCCCCTGTTTCTTCATTCTTCCAGTAAATTGTGACGAGGGCATTTTCTATACGGAGCTCGCCACCTGAAACCAGGCTATAGACATAGCCCTCTGGGTCAACAACGAGCGTCAACCGAAGTTCCTTTCTGCCGAGTTTCGGGTCTTCGTAAGTAATAATCGTAATAACTTCAAAATTCCCAGCGACGAGGGGCGCCTGAAGAGCTGCGGTGTACACACCGTCGTAGTCAGGATCAGCATAGTCAAATGAGGTAAGAAGAAGCCGATCTTCGATCTTAACTTTATCTGAAATCGACTGTGCAAAAACCGCGTGCGACATAATAAGCCCCGCGGTGAGAGATCGTGCCGGTATCGTCTCCGTATCTTCCGAGAACGCGCTCGTTTTCAGAGTGAGATATCCATCGATACTTGTTACCGCATGCTCCGGCCGGACAGAAAGTTCGAGCAGCTGACCGGAAACGGCGTTGAGGCGCTGTGTCAACTCTCCGCTCCCCGATACGTCGAGCGCCAAATTATAATCAAAAAGTCTTTTCCCTGCGCTGGCAAATATCACTTCGGTTGGAAGGTCAGCGACTTCACTAAACGATGGTAAGTGCAGTGACACGCCTTCGAGTTTCTCGACATCCGAGAAACGCACCACACCGACTTTCGCAAATGTTTTTTCAAGTTCGGGGAATTTCACGACGAGGGCGGCAAGGGCCGGTGGCAATGGTGCAAAAGCAAAGGCACCGATCTTTTGGGTATTCAAGAGTTTCCATGTGCCGGCGAATGACGGCGGGGTAACAGTTTCCACGGCCTCCGAGGGGGATTTTTCAGCAAGTGGCGGCTTCGGTCGGAATATCTCTGGTATGAAAGGGATAAGAGAAGGCGTTATTTCTTCTATAAATTCATGTATCGTTTCAACGACCGGGGTAACTGTTTCAACGACCGAAATGGATGGAATCGAAATACCGATACTCCCGAATAATCCTATTGGTCCCCCTCCTCCGCCACCCCCGCCGCTTGATGTGGTTTCGCTCGAGGTTTGGGCACTCGCGGCTTGGACAAAGGTCCAGTTGGTGTTGTTGCCCGAGTCAGTGCATCTTTTCTCACTGATACAGTTAATGGCCGTGGCATTGGTGTTGTTGGAATCTTTGACATCAATATAGGAAATGTCCCGAGTACCTTGGGGATCGATCTCCCATTGGGTGCCGTCAACGTCAGAGTGGAGCGAGAGGAGGGTAGTGGCCGCTCCTTGAAGAGTGAGAGTGCCGGCAATAGTCTGCGTGGAAGCATTATCAAAAGTGAGTATGCGAGCACTGGTGACAGTCTTAGTGAGATTCCCAAAGATAGTAGCGCCGGAAAGAGTCTGGTCGGCACCGTCCAAGGTAAAGGTACCAGAGCTGTGAGTGAACGTGCCGCCCGAGTTAGTAAAATTTCCGGAGAGCGTCATTGTCCCCGACGGCGCGGTGAGCGTTCCCGAGGAAAGAGTGAGGTTGCCATTTATATCCAAAGTGCCAGAGGTTGCGGTAAGCGTTCCCCCGTTGATAGTAGTTGAGGCAGTGCTGAGGGTGAGAGTTGCCGGCACGGTCAAGGTGCCGGCGGTGACGGTTGTAGTGGCAGTGGTAGTGGCGTTAGAAGTGGCGAGTGTCCAGGCACCGCCCGAACCGTTCACCGTCAATTGATAAAAAGATGTGCCACCAGTGTTAATCGTATTACCCGCCGCAGTTCCATCAAACCTCACCGTACCGGTACCGGGAGTAAATGTGCCACCCGTTTGTGACCAGGAGCCGGAGACAAGGAAAGGGCCCGAGGGTGCCGTGAGCGTTCCGGAGGATAAAGCCAGATTACCATTCACCTCTACCCCGCCAGTCGAGCCAGTGAACGTGCCGCCGGAGACGGTTAAACCGCCACTAAAAGTGCTCGAAGCAGTTTTTGACTGGTATTCTCCCCCACTCACCGTAACCAATCCGTCAGCAAGGACGGCGAGGTCATTCGCGTCAAAAGTGCCGTCAGAATTGGTGACGGTCGAGGACGCGTAGAGAGGATTCGTGGAAAAGCGGAGCGTGCCGCCGGCATTGTGAGAAATAGCATTAAAGGTGGAGCCGCCGGAGTTCAAAGTCTGGACAGAAGTGCTCGCAAACGTGACCGTGCCCGATGAGTGCGTGAAAGTGCCGCCTGATTGGACCCAGTTGCCTAAGACGGTGAAGACGCCCGAGGGTGCCGTGAGCGTCCCGGAGGTAAGAGATACATCGCGGTTGGCATTTAAGGTGCCATTCGTCGCTGTGAGTGTGCCACCGTTTACCGTCAGGGTGTTATTGACAGTAAACGTACGGGAGCCGGTGGAGGTGTCCAAGGTCCCAGCAGAAACAGTGAGATTACCACCAATGGTTTCGTCAGCGCCGGAGGTGAATGTGCCACCACTACCATTCACCGTGAGGTGATGATATGTCCAATCTTTGATGTTTCTGGTGGTCGTCGTAGCGGTATATTCCACCGTGGAGCCGGCATTATTGGTTGGTGTACATGAAATAGTTTCATCACCGGCAAGTTTGAAGGTGGCGGAATTATCACAGGTGGTGACGGTGGAGAGGTTCTGGGTATTCAAGTCCAAAGTGCCGGCCGTAATCGTGAGGGTGCCGTCCACGTCCAGGGGTCCCAGAAGTTGCGCAGTTGCGCCGCCAGACTTGTCGACGGTGAAATCCTGGAAATCATTGCCCGTACCCGTTCCGCCGGTGGTGATAGTAGAGGTGCCACTGCCGTCGAAAGTGGTTGTGTTGGTTCCTGATGTGTAGGTGCCGCTATTGCTCCAGTCGCCGGCGACATTGACGCTGAAGTCTGCGGCAACGAGAAATCTGCTAGAAATTATTGTCAAGTTACCGTCCATGTCGAGATTGCCGCCCAAGGTAACCGTGCCAGCATGTACCCGTATGTTGTCAAATGCCATGGTCGCGGAAGTCCCCTGGCCGTCGAAGGTAATGTTGGCTATGGTGACGACGGTTGAATCGTTGGTGGTCGCGTCCACGGTACCGCGGACATACGTCCAGTTGCCGGCGACCGTGATAAAGCCGGCCAAGGTGAGTGTGCCCGATGGCTTGTCTATGGTAATTTTCGGGAGACGCGCAAGGGGGTTGGCGTTGAGCGTCGCCGGCCCGGTGAAAACCTGCGCTCCCGTGCCGTTGATCGTAATGGTCGCCGTGCCGCCGCCTAAAATAGTGCTGACATTGGTAACCGTGATATCGCCCTGCGCGTCAATGTTGCCGGTATTGATGGTCATTCTGTCGGCGGAAGAGTTGCTGTACGTACCGTACGTCAGGGTTCCGGTTGTCGTGGCGAAGGTGCCAGAGGCGATGGTGAGCGTGCGCCCGCCTGTCGGTATGAGCTCTAAATTGTTGAATGTCTGCGAGCCGGTGAGGGTCATTGAATATTTAATCCTCACGGTGCCGCCGTTATGCGTAAACGTGCCGCCACTCATGTTGAGGGTCGAGCCTTGCACTTCCAGCGTGCCGGATGTCGAGGTAAACGTGCCAGCGTTAATCCTAAAATCGCTCACGGTAATGTTGCCGGTCGCGGAAAATGAGCCTGAAGTTTTGTTGTAGGTAAGGTTGGGTAATATTCCCTGACCAAGTGTTGAGGGTCCGGTCAAGGTCTGACTTCCTGTTCCGTTGATCGTAATGGTTGCCGTGCCACCGCCCCCAGTGCCACTGTTAGTAACCATAATATTGCCTTGAGCATTAAGGTTGCCGGTATTGAGGGTGACGTTGTTACTACCACTGATGGTTAGGGTCCCTGTTGTCGTGGCAAAAGTGCCGGAGGCGATGGTGAAGGTGGCGGCAGAGGTAGGGGCGAATTCAAGACCGTTGAAAGTTGTCGTGCCAGTAATCGTTTGAGTGCCAGTAAATTTCACCAAACCGGTGCCACTCGTAAACGTTCCGTTATTAGTCCAGCCACCGGAAACAACCAAGACGCGAGCCCCATCTTCGTACAAAAGGCCTCCATTGTCGATGGTAATGGAGGTAGTAGTAGCATTAGTGTCTAGAGCCACGACATCGCCGTTCAAGATTTGAACGGTATCAGCGGCACCCGGGGTAGTCCCACCACAGTTCGTCCACGCACCTGCATTTGACCAGTTGGCGCCGCCGGGAGCGGCAGACTGGCAAGCGGCGGCAAAACTGGTCCTCGGTGACGCCAAGCCTAGGAAAAGCACTCCCCCAACAAGAACAGCGAAGACAAATAAGAAACGTGCGTGCTTGAATGACACTGTTTTTATTTTAGTCACTTAGATGGGCTTCTAACCACAAAAGCGCACCCCAGAAACTCTTGGGCGTTCATATCTATAGAGTATACTAAGAAAGAGAACCTTCTTTTTTTCATTTTCCGCAACTCTGTGTATATCTGTGTATAATTGAATCCGTAATCCGTAACGGGCCCGTAGTATAGCAGTAACACGCGTCCATGGCATGGACGAATCCGGGGTGCGACTCCCCGCGGGTCCACAGTATGCGAAAGTCCCTGCTTTTTTAGTGGGGATTTTTGCATACTGTAGCGAAGCGTGGCGGGGATCGCAGGCCGGAACGAGCACAGGCGAGTGAGGCGGGGTCGCATAAATTTTCAGCAGAAAATTATATGTGACCGACTCCCCGCGGGTCCACAAGCGTAAGCAAAATTACGACTGCTCGTAATTTTTAGCTTGTGGAAGGCGCAGTGATGTTTCGTCGAGAGGCGAAACCACGAGCCGGGGTCGCGAGCACTTACGTAGATTGCGAGCAATGCGAAGCAATATACTTAGTGACTCGTGACCACAATTAGGCAGTATATTTGCAGGGAGTCGCAGGCCGGAACGAGCACAGGCGAGTGAGGCGGGGTCGTCCCGCTTGGCGGGATGACCGACTCCCCGCGGGTCCACAGTATGCGAAAGTCCCCACTTGGAAGCTTCGCTTCCAAGTGGGGAAGCGTGACGGGAGTCGCACAAATTTCGAGCCTTGGCCTCCCTTCCCAAGACCCGCTCATACGACGCTACCCGACGAATGTGAGTAAGTGCCAATAGCTCCGCGCGCGACCATTCACAATCTCTTGAAATCTGTCACTGATCCGGGACGTACTGTCCCCAACGCGGCCGCGATTGATTAATTTCCCGTCAATACGCCCGACCGGCGTCACTTCCGTGGCAGTGCCCGTGAGGAAACATTCGTCGGCGCGATAGAGATCGGCGAGGCGGAGGCGTTTTTCCCGCACGGGGATTTTAAAATTTCTTGCAATTTCAAATACAGTCTTCCGCGTAATGCCGGGAAGAATATTCCCCCGGGGCGGCGTATAGAGAACTCCTCGCTTTATGATAAAAATATTCTCCCCTGCTCCTTCAGCGACCGAGCCGTCGTCCCCAAGAAGAAGTGCCTCGTCGCACCCAGCTTTTTCCGCTTCGCGGTGCGCCGTGATTGAATTTACGTACACACCACTTATCTTCGCGTTCGGGTCGAATGCGCGCGGGTTAAATCGCCGCGTCTCTGCGGTCTTGAGTGAAATAGATGTCTTCGCAAGATATTTTTTCCACGGCAAAACAATAACGGCAAAATCTGCCTTGAGACCCTCTGTGGAAAGCCCAAGATTACTTTCTCCGAAAAAAATAATCGGGCGGATATACCCAGAGCGGTACGTGTGCGCACGGAGTATGTCTATGATTCCTTTTTGTATAGTTGCCGAAGTTGGAATATTTTGCACCCCGATTGCCCGAGCGGAGTAACGGAGACGCTTGATGTGATCATCAAGTCTAAAAATTGCTCTCCCTTTTTCCGTATCGTAAAACCGGATTCCCTCAAAGACGCCGGTGCCGTAGTGAAGAGCGTGTGCGCGAATGGACACGCGAGCTCTCTGCTCCGAAACAATCTTGCCGTTAAGCCATACCTTAAGCATTTTTCTCAACTACAGTGTAGCACCCTTCATGGTAAGGCATTGAACTATTGCATATTCAAACTATCTGTGCTATTGTCCTCGATACCTTGTTTGCATCATTAAATAGAGGTGCGCAGTCGATACAGGGACATACTAAGTTATACGTGTGTTTCGGCTACTTTTAAGTAAGACGGTGCACCGTACCTAGTGAAAAGTTATTATGGCAAAGAAGTTATATGTCGGAAGCCTTCCGTATGAGACGACCGATGCCGAGCTCTCTGAGCTCTTCGCGCAAGCGGGCACCGTCGACTCTGCCAAGGTAATCACCGACAGAATCTCCGGACGGAGCAAAGGATTTGGCTTCGTCGAGATGTCTAACGACGATGAGGCGCAGAAAGCCATCCAGACGTTGAACGGCCACCAATTGGGAGACCGGACCATCGTCGTGAATGAAGCGCGCCCCATGACCGAGCGGACTAATGGTGGTGGTGGTGGTGGAAGCCGCGGCGGTTTCGGTGGAGATCGTGGAGGATTCGGTGGAGGTCGCGGGGGAAGATATTAATTTTCTTCGGCCTGCCTATCGGTAGGTCAGGCGATAGCCACACAAAATCCCGCTTAATCGCGGGATTTTGTTTTTTTACTCCATTGCCTCTCCAACCTAAAACTGCTACCATCACAAAACCATGAGCAAAAATCTAACTACAATAGCATTCGGTATCCTGATCGTGCTCGGATTTCTTTTTCTTTTCGTTAGACTTCTCACAAACTACGGAGAGAATGGGAGTGGAGAAAAAGACGATCTTATACGAGTGAGTGCGCCGAAAACGGGCGATACAGTCGAGAGCCCCCTCGCTTTCAGCGGTGAAGCGCGGGGAATGTGGTTTTTTGAGGCATCTTTCCCCGTCAGTGTGACCGACAAAACGGGTAAAGAACTCGGTGTGGGAATAGCGCAGGCAGAGAGCGAATGGATGACGGAAAATTTTGTCCCCTTTTCCGGAAAGGTAGATTTCAATGCTGACGACACCACAGAAGGTTTTGTCGTTTTCATGAAAGACAATCCATCCGGTCTGCCCGAACATGACGACAGTTTCCGAATTCCGGTGAGCTTCCGTGAGAATGCCGGGGAACGCATGTCGGTGAAGGTCTACTTTGGCAACAGCGTTAAAAATCCAGAAACCCTCGATTGCGCTCTCGTGTACCCGGTACTCCGGGAAATTCCCAAGCGCCCTGATGTTGGGCGCGCGGCACTTCTAGAACTACTCAAGGGTCCGACCCTAGAAGAAAAAAATGAAGGCTTCTATACATCAGTGAACCCCGGTGTCACTCTAGAAAAACTCACCATCACCAATGGTGTCGGGACCGCAAAGTTCGATAGCGAACTCGAACGCGCAGTCGGTGGTTCATGCCGTGTGACAGCAATCCGCGCCCAGATCGAAGAAACACTCAAACAGTTCTCGACCGTAAAGGATGTGATTATTTCCGTCGACGGCCGGACCAAAGATATTCTACAGCCATAAGAAGCTCTGCCTGAAACCACGAGAGCAGAAATTCTTTACTATCAACTCAAAGCGACTTGTTTCACCAGCAGATCCCATTTTCAATAGCCATCGCAATCATCCTCTGCGTTGCCGGGGCGACTGCCCTCTTCACGCTCGCTTGGAAAGATATTGCCTATGAGTATGAACTTCGTGTTCCGCTTGAGAACGGAGGTGAAATAAAACTCTCCTATGGCCCTCAAACTGCACTCGCGAACGTTGATTTTTTTAACCGCGTCCACAAAGATTTTGTCGAACAAAAAGCAAACTTTATCGAAGTAAATCTTTCGCAGATGAAACTCACGGTGTTTAATGCTGGGTCACCCGTATTTGATGTGCCAATCCTCACCAAAGGCAGAAAGGGTTCGTGGTGGGAAACGCCGGCCGGAATCTACCAGATTGAGAGTAAAGAAACTACGCATTTCTCATCCATCGGACGGGTCACGATGCCATGGAGCATGCAATTTCAAGGTAACTTCTTCATCCACGGTGTCCCCACCGATGACACGGGTGAGCCAGTGAGCTCGAGCTACACCGGAGGATGTGTACGTATTGCCACGATGGATGCCGCAAAAGTATTCAGCATGGCGAGTATTGGAACACCGGTCCTTGTTTTTGAGGATGACTTCGCGAGCGATTCCTTCAAGCATGGTCTCCATACCCCGGAGGTTTTCGCCAAACAATATCTCGTCGCCGACCTAAAAAATAACTTCGTTTTCCTCGACCGTGGGTCGAGAGAAAAAGCTCCAATTGCCTCGGTCACAAAACTGATGACTGCCGTTGTCGCAACCGAGTATATAAATCTCGACAAAAGCATAACCATAACTCCTTCGATGATCGCAAGCACATCAAAGCCGCGGCTCATTATCGGGAAAGAGTACACCGCATATGACCTCCTAAACCTCATTCTCCTCGAGTCATCGAATGAAGCCGCGCTTGCAATCTCACGCCATCTCGGCCCCACTTATTTTGTCGAACTGATGAATAAAAAGGCGCAGGCGCTTGGGATGAAAAATACTACATTTACCGATCCAACGGGTGCGAGTGCGGGAAATATCTCAACGCCGGAGGATCTCTTTATCCTGGCCCGCTATCTTTACCTAAACCGTGTCTTCATTTTGAGCGTGAGCGCGGGCTCGGTGAAAGGAAGCGCCTACGCTTCCGCATTTTCAAACGTTAAAAGCATGAACGGATTTCGTGATAACCCAGAGTTCATCGGCGGCAAAGTGGGACAAACGACCGCCGCTGGCGGCACCATGGTAGCTTTATTTGAAACCGCAATGAAGGGAGAAAGGCGCCCGCTTGCGGTTATCGTCCTCGGTTCAGACGATTACTGGAAAGACGTGGGCATACTTCTCTCCCACGTGAAAGGGTTGTATCAGTAGTGATACCCAAGGTTACGCTATGCTCGTTGCCAGTTGATTTACTTGACGACGGAATACCCCCAAGGTGTTTCCCTCTCGGGCGTGCTCCAAGGCGCGAATGAGCAGAAGTCCTTCTTCATACGCTTCATAACGGCGGGTATCACGAATTCTCGAAAGTGTTGTTCTGGCGCGGGCAAGTGACGAGCGATAACGCTCCGCATCAAGGGCTTCTGCAGCGATAATACAGCGCATAACATCCGCACATAAATTTGCAAAGTAAAATTTTGCGCTCCGTTCCTTCATGAAAATAAGTCGGGGACGAGGCGCTTGATAATACTGCGCATCGTGCTTCGTAAGTTTGTATCGCTGATTTCCATTGCTGTGTTTCCGTGCGCGGGACGCACATTGATAAGCGACACGTATTCAAGAGCTTCGTCCCCGTGGCGATCTGGATAAATGTTGAATCCCCAAAGATTTTCCTGCCGCGACCCGTCGGCAAGAAGGACATTATTAGCATCTATATGCCACTCGCCACCAAGCGCGCAACGGTCGCGGACAATATCAACGACCCCTTTAAGCATGTCCCCGTAGGTCACCTCGGCAAGCGCCTTAACCTCACTTATTGTTATTGGTTCCGCGATAATCAGTATATTCATTATTCAGAATAGTATAGCAAATCCAACCATCTCAACCCGGCCAAAATCGTTCTCTGCGGTGGCGTGAAACCCCTGCCTGCCTACCGGCAGGCAGGGGCAACTTCTTCGACAAATCTGAAATGGTGGACCCGGGGAGAATCGGACTCCCGCCTCTCGAATGCGAATCGAGCGTTTTACCACTGAACTACGGGCCCTTTCAAACTCTCTATTAGTAATCGTCTCCTCTATCGGGGCACCGGGATTCGCCTAGTCCGCTGACGCAGTCGGCCAGGGAACCCGGAGTCAAACAAGTTTATTTCTGTAAACTTCCTCCAATGTCCCCCAGACATTGGGTTCCCTTTTGTGTCGGGGCACCGGGATTCGAACCCGGAGTCACACGATCCCGAACCGTGCATGTTACCGTTACACCATGCCCCGACACAAAAGGGAACCCCAAACCGTGCATGTTACCGTTACACCTGTGCCCGATAGAGGAGACGATCTCCTCGGGTTCGAATCCATCTAGTTACTGTGAGCCCGGGTGGATTCGAACCACCGACCCCTGCCGTGTGAGGACAGTGCTCTAACCAACTGAGCTACGGACTCAAAATCATCGCGCTTCATCCGCAGTCACGATACAAGAAAAGAAATAGCCGCACAAGCGGGGTTAAGTTATACACGGTTTTCTCCCGTTTTGATTCCATGGAGTACGTATTATTTGTATACTATCGAACGTGTCCACACTCACCTACTTTAAAACTTTTCTTAAAGATTACCGCGTCGGCGCAATCACAAAAAGTTCAAAGTTCGCGGTAGCGAGAGTCTGCGACGCGGCTGATTTCTCGCGCGACGTAACCGTCGTCGAGTACGGTGCTGGCGATGGCGTAGTAACGAAAGAAATACTGGAGCGAATGACCCCTCGTTCAAAATTGATCGCGATCGAATCAAATCCATATTTTGTGGGAAAACTCACGTCAATCAATGACCCGCGTCTTACCATCGCTCATGACTTCGCTCAACATCTGCCGGAAATCCTCGCAGAGCTCGGTATCACGGAAGTTCAGTACGTGTTTTCAAGTATTCCCTTCAGTTTCATCAAAAAACGTCTCCGCCGCAGTATCGTGGAAAACACACGTAAAGCGCTCACTCCCGGCGGCTCTTTCATCGTGTATCAATACTCGACTACAATGGCAAAAACCCTCAAAGAGGTATTCGGTAATGTGGACATTTCCTTCATTCCCTTAAATTTCCCCTCCTACTTCCTGATGGAATCGAAAAAATGCTCGTGAGAAATCACCTCACTTCATCCCACGATAGAATCTGGTACTGATCCGACGTGAGCGGGAATGATGGCGGGGGGCCGTAGAGCAGATTCGCGTCATAAATATAGGTGCGCGCCTGGTAACCGTTCGAACTGCTGTAGGCGAATGCCGGCCGCCCGAAAGAGCCAAGCATCCCGTACGCGGTAAGTTGGGCGCGCGAGCGTTCAACCCCGCAACTTGAACTTGAATAACTGAATCGTCCGACGCGGCCGTTCTGCGCAATAATCGCGGCGTCAATACGGAGATCGTTTTCGCTCCGGAGTCCGACATTAAAATTCCCTTGCGCGATGAGAGCCACCGCGTCCTGCCCATCATAGTTCGTATAAAGAAGGTTGTTATTAACGATAACGTTCGTTCGCGTCGCGGGATTATCGGGGAATCGCCCCGAAGCAATCGTGATCCGTCCCGAATTGATCTGCCCGCTCACCCACACATGGTCTTCGACGAATACCAATCCATTCGCCGGAAATGGATAGTTTTGAAGAAGAGTCTCACCAAGTGTTTGAATACTCCATGTTCCCCAGCCGGTCGTGCTATTCGAACATCCACTCGGCGGAGGGACGAGTGCATTCACCCGGTAGAGGTCGAATGTGTCATCAGTTCTAAGCACAATGTGGTACCCGAGCGCACCGGAAGCGGCGAAATAGTACCCACTTGCTTGCGCGTCTGCCTTTATCTCGGCTAAGTCGGCCGTAATTCCGGCGAAGTCAGTCGCCGGAACCGGGAACTGCCGCCCAACCTCAAAAACATCCGGTCGTGATGGAACTGCCGCGGGTGGCAGAGGGTCAGTTGGCGAATCGTGCGTATGAACGCCGAATTCATTTCCGCCGGAGTGATCTGGGTCGTCAAACTGATCTCTCGCGGAGGTCACAATGTTATGCGCAAGACCGTCAAAACGGAGACCGTCATTTGAATGTATGGGGCCGAATACCTCCGCCGCCGACCCGAAGAAAACGAAACTGTTCAAAACCCATGCGTATTTTGCAAATGACGGCTTTGCGAGACGTGTCTCGATACTCCGCGTAACGCCTTGGGCCGCATCTGTCTCGCCGGTTGATTTAATTCTCACGATTGTTGATCCAATCATGGGCGGGGTGATTTCAAGCGTGAACTGCCCGATTATGTTTCCATCCTTATCTCGAAAGTCATGTACATACGGCCCGGGAACTCCGGTTCCGTCCTGATAGTCCGCTGGTGCATGTGCTAAATGCCAGCGATAGTAATCAATGCCCGCTTCGGCTATTTGGATTGCCTCTTCGCGGTAGTATGCCTGGCGCGATGCGCGAATATTAATTCCTGCCCACAAGACAAGCGCTCCGATAAAGAGTGCAGCTATCGCTCCATAGATGACGACCTGGATAAGAATTTGCCCCCTTACTGTCTCGTGGTTCATTTTTATATTTTTAGAGATTGTCCTTCAGGTTCCGCATCGAGACCTGGGTTGTGGCTGTCGTCGCCGAAGGCGGCCGCGCCGGGTTATGGTCAACCGTCACAGAAATTTTAAGAAGACGCACGGCGAGAATATTGACCGGTTCCGGAAGAGGGTCCGACGTGCCGTTGTAGTTCGTATCATAGTAGCTGAAGAGTGGCGTGGTCGTTGCGATAACATCCTTTACGAGCGTAGTCACGATTTCATTTGCCGGATTATAGACAAGTGGAACACCGGTCGGTTCGAGTACTCCCCGCTTGAGAACACCAACATCGAGGTAGTAACGAATGCGCTCTCGTAGATTGTCATCGTCAATGTCACTGTAAAATGTAAATGATGTGGCAGAGGCCGCCGCAATCGGGTATGCACCCGTACTCGACGGAGAAGCAGGCCGCACTTCTTGAATCATTGTCTTAAACGCTTGTCGTACTTCTTGTTGGGCTACTAAATTATTGGAAAATATCGTGTGCAGTGAAAAAATATCTGCCTGGAGAGTTCCGAGGGAGATAGCGATGAGTCCCAGAATAAAAACACCGATGACTACTTCGATAATAGAAAAACCGTATTCCCTTGCCCGCTTTCCCTTATCCCCGTTTATGTATTTCATGGAGCCAAAGTGACAGTGATTTCCTGCCAGGGAGTGGCAATATTAACGATATCGCTCCACGGTTGATAGCCCACTTTTGAAATAGTGAGCGTGTATCCCGCCGATGCCAGACCACTGAAAGCCACTTGCCCGGGAGGAACACACAATGATGTAAAGGTCGCGGCAATGTCGGAAACGTTAGGAGTGAGTGTTGTGCTTGCAGTCTCAAGAAATGCTTTGTATCGAAGATACCGGTCGCCGTTATGGACCCCATTTATGTTTTGGTCCGCAAGCGTGTAATAGGTGCCCCCCGTTCCATCAGGCCCAAGAAAACTCCACGTCGCATTGTCATTGTTCGTCGCAATCTGGAACCGCACTACGTTCACGCCTGTTTCCGGCGGCTGGTCTTCCGGTTGCCAGCCAATGTCATAAAAATTACTTGCCGACCCTGTGTCAAAGGACGATGACGTAAGATTCCCCGCCGCGGCGTACTCGTCTAAAACACTCTGGAGTCGGAGTTCACCTACTGGACCGGCATCTTCGATATTTCCGTCGGATGAAAAGTAACGAGTCGGGTCAAGGAAATCCGTTTGTCCTCCTCCACCAGACCAATCGGTCTGCCGAAGAAAACCACGGCCGGTGAGAAGCGTTTCGTCATAGCCCGGTCCTTCAAATCGCACACTGGCTCCGGAGAGTGGCAAGAGCGTCGCAGCATCCTTTACGGTCACCAATAAACTTTGCGGATCTTTTGGCGCCACAATGAGTTTGAAATTCTGTGTCGTATTCGGGCTCAATCCGAGTGGAATGAGCGGAATAGTGCCGATGAGATCATATGCTCCATCGATGAGTGCAATTCCATAAGTATCCCACTCAAGACCGGTAACTGACTTCGCGCCACCGGCACTCGTTATATGATCCTGGTCATATTTCAAGATATCAGGATTCGTGCCGATCACTCTGGTACCAGCGAGTGTGAAATCAATACTGCCCACGGCACTGCAAGTATCCCGTACGCTCGAGATCTCAAACGCGCTCGTCCTATCGATCGAGAACGTCACCTGCGTTACCTGCTGGAGAAGCACAGTCGCATGGGACTTTGATGGATTTGGATTCCCCGGAGCGCCAGTGGGATAGGTTTGCTCTTCGGAGTATCCTGGCTTTGTCACCGTGATTTCATACGCTTCGATCCCCGGAGGCGCGTCAACGATGGTGAGGAGTCCATCGACATTCGTCGTATCGTCAATGACGATAGGCGGAATTTCCGCATTGTTTTCTATATGGACATTCGCGCCTGGGAGGGGCTGACCGTTCGCGTCAAGTACTTGAATGAAAAGCGCACCGTTCGTCGAAGCGCTCTCGAGATCTTTGGGAGCGACATTGGTCGAGAACGACATCGTCGAGAATTGCTTGCATGTAGGACAAGTGATAACAACTTCCGCGAGCTTGTAGTCCGCCGGCGAGAGATCATTTGGATTGCCACCAATCGTTCCGTCAAATGGATCGTCAACGTTCCTGACCGTAGTGACGACGTTAAAAGATACACTATCTCGCACAACCGTTTTATTGGCTGTGAGAACGCCCGACGGAATACCACCGGAAATACCAACATCCGCGTACGGAAGATTACGAATAATCTCAAACTGTTCGTTCGCAAGCGCTGAAGCCGTAACCTTGAGACGTGAAAGACGAGCAACTTCGGCCACTTGTGCATAACCCTGATAGATTCCCGTGCCAAGCACCGCGAAGAGAAAAACGCCAATCACTATTTCAACCAAACTAAAACCCCCAGCGGTTCGCTGGGAATAGTTGTGTTTAAGACGATAGTTGTTCCCCTGCTCTAATTGCAATGTGCGTATAACCCTCTAAACTAAAAAAGAAGGTGTGTATACTCAACACTCCAAATTATACCGCAAGAAACTAGAAATACGGTGTGCAAAACCTTACACCACAAGAGAGAGCTAGAAAGAAAGATTGTCCCGGGGTTATTTCCCGAGAATTTTGTACATTCCGGTGCCGCACACGGAACAAGTCCCCTTTGCCGCGCGCATGCCTGTCTTCATTTTCACTTCCTTCGCTTCCTTCATCGCGCGCTGGGTCTTGCACTTCATACAGCGACCTTCAACATTCATATCCATATGGCAGCAGTATACTGAAAAGATTACTGAAAAGCAAAGCGAAGAAACTCCTGCGCTGTATCCTGCGTTTTGATGATTTACGATGATGGGGTTGTCGGTCAAAAAAAGCAAGGCACGTCTCTGCTGTTATGCAAAGGCATCCTTCTGCATAATAAAACACCCCTTTATTATCGGGGTGTTTTGCCTTCAGCCAGAGGAGTTTTATCGTACTTTTGTCCAAGTACCTCCGTTATCTGTGCTTTTGTAGACACCATTTGCGTTAGTCAGCGAGTAGACCAAGCCAGATTGCGATTTACTAAACGCAACATAGAGTACTACTTCACTTCCAAATGTTTCGTCTAATTTTTGCCAAGTCACGCCTCCATCAACACTTTTTCCCATTCCACCGAGTTTTTCGGAGAATGTGAGTGCATACACAGAGGTCGGGTCAAGAGCAAAAACACTCACCGCTCCGCTTTCCAATTGCGGCGATACGCTCTGCCACGTATCGCCCTTATCCCTGCTCACCTGTAATCCATTTTGTGTTGAGGCATACACTACATTCTCGTCTTTCAAGTCGGACGATAATGAAATGGGGGCAACTATACCTTTGGCATATTCCCACGAGCGACCCTCGTCAATACTCCTTTGAAGTTTATCCCCAAAGAAGCCGTAGATAATGTTTGGATTTGCTTGGCTCACGGTCATTGCGTGGAAGTCAACGCGACCGCCTAGCCCGTCTGATACGCGTTCCCACGTTATGCCGTCATCGGTTGTTTTTTGGAAACCAATGTTACCGCCCCGTGATGGGTGTCCGCTACTGAAGAACGTGTCTGCTTCTGTCGGGTGCGGAATGAAACCCATTAGGTCGTCCCGCGTCTTACCGATTTGGTAGAGGTCTTTGTCTTCGGAGAGCAAGTAGAGACCTTCGTGCGTTGCGATGTAAACCTTTTTTGGGTCGGCTACGTCAACTGCGATGCCATGCGAATGGCTGAACGAGGATACCGGCGTGAGGTTGTCTGCCGTCTCGTTTTTGTTTGGTTTGTTGTCAAAACTGAGGAAGAACAGAACACCCAGAAGGAGTATGACAACCCCTCCTGTGATGACATAATTTCTCTGCATAGGATTACTGGTTAAACCATTCTTTGCGTCACTGCTTCATCGTTTCAATTTCGCCAGTTTGGTTTGTTTCTAGCTAGTGAGTAATAAGAGCCGAGAGCAACAAACTAAGGAGCGCGCGGACTTATTGCGCTTCCGAATGGAAGCAGGTGAAAAGACGGAATGTGGGTGTCATGTAAGTATGCGAAAAGAGGTTGTCGCCCGTGGGTGTCTAGCGAGGCAAAGAGATGCCTGAAAATTGCCCGCGCAAGCAATGCGGAAAGAAGAAGCGCGGCAATAGTTATTTGCGGAGAAAGGGACGCGAACATCGCTTTCCACAAGGCGAGGTGGTCAAGGACGTTCATTTCGCAAAGAATGGTCCCGCCAATCTGAAAAGGGCAATTGCCTATACCGCCCATCTCATCGTGGGACATTCCGGGCATCATCGTGGAACTGAAAACACTAACAGTGAGAAACACTGCTATGGCTATGCCGTAGAAAGATGTTTTATTTTTCAGTAGTGTTCGCATAGAAATATTTTAGCACTTTTTCTATGTTAGACAATCCCCCAGTTAACGACTGATGAAAGTTTAATTTGGTGATGTTATTATAGCATTTGCTCGAACTTTTTTTGAGCGAGAATGAATCGTTCCGCCACCGCCTCGCAGAGCCTCGGCAACCCCGAAAGAAAAAACACTCCTTGCATTTCTGATTTGGCGGGGGTGAAATTTCTTTTGAAAAAGGAAAGGGTGTTTTTCTTTCGGGGTTCTGCCCTCCAAGTATTCGGGCAGTGTGGCGGGGCTTCAATTCGGACGGGGCAAAGCAAATCCTTTTCCTCCCGCAAAATCGCTCCATATTCTTAATTCCGACAATGTTTCGTTTGGTGGACCGTGCCGGATTCGAACCGGCGACCTCCACATTGCAAATGTGGCGCTCTACCAACTAAGCTAACGGCCCCTCACTTGGGATGGTCATCTGCGACACTGTTCTTAATCCTGCGTCGCAGATGCGTATACGCACCAGAATATCGTTTGAGATTATCTTCACGATATCGCGCATCGGCTCGTGATTGATATGCTTCGTAATACACGAGCTGAAAAGGCGTTTTGAATTTTGTTGATCTGCTTAATTTCTTATTGTGTTCCTCAAACCGCCTTTTCAGATCGTTTGTATAGCCAATGTATAAACTTCTATCCTTCTTGCTTTGCAGTACATATACATAATACATATCATGACCATCCCAAGTGAGGGGCTAAGGGCCCAAACACTATACCTCACTTTCCTTGAAGGGCAAGTGTGAGAACATGGTCAAGAAAATCACCGAAGGGGCAGTCTATTGCGGCAAGCGCTTTGGGAAGTAGCGACTCCTCCGTAAGTCCGGGGAGCGTATTGATTTCAAGAAGATAGATGCCCCGCTTGGGCGAGACGATGAAGTCAGAGCGCGAATAATGACGCGCGCCGATTGACTCATGCGCCCCGATTGCGAGGGTTTCAAGGAGAAGGCGTGTCGAGAAATCAAAATCTCCTGGACACACTTCTTCCATCTCACCTCCATACTTCAACTCAAAATCAAAGACCGGGCGCCCAACAGGTTTTCGTATTTCAATCGGCGGAAGCGCGTGAATGCGGCCTCCCTCGAAGGCGCCAACAACACACACTGTCGCCTCCCGTCCACCAATAAACTCCTCAATCAACACCTTCTCACTATGCTTCCGTGCTTCACGTATTGCCTCTCCGAGCTCGAGGAGAGAGCGGGCAAACCCTACCCCAATGGACGACCCCGCCGATGATGGTTTCACAATCCACGGTGGCGACATCGAGCGAAATACTCGATGCGCTCCGTCTTCGGCTGATTCATAAGAAAAAACCGTATCTGCGCGCGGCAACTTGAACTCGTGCTTAGAGAAAGCCTCTCGCGCAAGTATCTTATTCATCCCAAGCGCGCTCGCGACGACACCTGAACCGGTATACGGGAGACCAAGACTTTCAAAAATCTGCTGTACTTTTCCGTCCTCCCCGTAAGAACCGTGGAGTGCATTAAAGACAACATCACTCTTCTGTGCAAGCATTTCTGGGTGGATGGGCACACCGCCCATGTGCCAAGTACCATCCCGTGCAATCAGAATGTCCTGTGGATGGTAGCGATGCGGAAGATTTCGGAGAATATGTCCTCCTGATTTGAGCGAAACGTCATACTCTGAGCTTGTTCCGCCACGAACCACGGCAACTTTAACACGCCCCATAAGTCTAGTATAACCCAGTAAAGCGTCAGGAGGATAACCGAGACCGCAATTTCTTGTGATAGGTTACGGCAAAACGATGCGCTTCAGCATTCGCAAGTACTGCCGCATCCCTTCGGGTACCAAGCGCCATCACATTCCCCACGAGTTTCGCCACCCGATGCCGCGAATCCTTCACGACGCCAACGACTGCAATATCAAACCCTCTCTCGGCGAGTACACCGCGCGCTACATTCACCTGCGCCATGCCCCCATCAACGACAATGACATCGGGAAGACGCCACTCTGAATGTCCCATCCGTCGTTCAAGTACCTCCCTCAAATTTCCGGTGTCGTCTGCACCTCTCTTGCTACGAAGCTTAAAAAGTCGGTACCCGGAGCGCATCAATTCTCCCCCTTCCCATACCGTCATAGCTCCCACCGTATTCGTGCCAGAGATATGCGCGATGTCATAGGCCTCAATTCTCGAGAATGGTTCCGAAACACTCGGTGCCTCGCGCCTGAGGAGCGACACGTCTCGGATATGGTCAAGTGCAAAGAGCGTATTTCGCACAATCGCGGCTTTTTCAAATTCATGTGTGCGGCCAAACGCTTTCATGTCACGTTTCAAATGCGCCGCAATTTCTCTCTTCTTCCCATCAAAAAACAGTTTCAAGTTTCTAATCGTTTTTCTATATTCCTCTACCCCCATCTCGCCGGTACAAACACCCGGACAGAGACCAATTTGGCGATTGAAACAAGGCTTCCCCGCCCTCGGTGTACAACGGTCGCGGTATGGAAAAAGTCTCCGGATGATTTTGAGCGCACTTCGTAACTCTCCTCCATGCGGGAAAGGACCAAACATCGTTTGGACTTTCATTTTTGAATCACGGCCGAGTTCGCGCCCTCTCACGACCAAAACACGTGGAAACTCCTCATGCGTCAGAACGACATAATTGAAACTTTTATCGTCGCGCTCCTGAACGTTATAAACTGGCTGGTAACGCTTGATGTATTTGCTCTCTAGAATAAGCGCTTCAAGGACAGAGTCCGTCTCTTCTACTTCAACCGATTTCGCCTCTCGGAGCATTGTAACGATGCGCGGCCCCCGCGCGCTCAAAATATCGGCAGTAAAATAACTTCTCACGCGGTCTCGAAGAAAGGTCGCCTTGCCGATATAGAGTGGGCGAGAACGACGGCTCTTGCCGCTCCGGAAGAAATATACGCCCGGAGAATTCGGGATGGGTTGTTTCAAATCCTTTTGATCCATGGCATCAATAGTAACGGAAGACACTCATGATACTCAATGTTTGTAGAAAAGCTTGACTCATCCACTTCATATCGGCAGTATAGGAAAAGAGTGTTCTTAATAAATCTCACAAAGGAGACAGACAGTGGGTGAAGCACCGGAATCGAGAATCTTAGCGGAGAAACAAATCAGGACAATTATCGAGTACGAGTGCAGGAACCTCATGGGCCATCTCAAATGGATTCTCAACGACAAAGTGGAATCTCTTGCACGGCATGGTATTCCACGAGATGAAGCTCGAGCTCATATAGCCCGTAGCACCGCACTTGCGGCTATTGATTTTGCGGGCGAAAACACCCCACCAACACGGTCATTTGCCGAGGAAGACCTGTAGCCTTGCCGACTCTAAGCGAAATTTTTTTCATGATCGCTGTTCCAGAAACGGTTGAGGGTTTGCACGTCAGGTACGACCATAAAAACCATATGGTCTCCCTTGTCTCTGCTGACAGCAAGTTCATCAGCACGTGCTCTCTGACCGATCTCCGTCACCTGATCAATCTGCACCGGGGACACAAGTATATCCGCCTCGCGTTCGCCATGGAAAGACACCCCAGCGTGTCTGAGAATGTCGATCTCCCCACGGAAACACTGCAAAGAGCGGTCGAAATCCTCTCGCAGATCATCACGCTTTTCCCCCCTAGCCCCGTCCGGTAGCCAAGCCGGACGGGGCTAGATCATTTTTTAAGAGTTCTCTTCAAATATTTTGCAGTGTGGGAATGTTTGTTCTCGGCAATTTCTTCGGGGGTTCCTTTGGCAATAACCCTTCCGCCTCCAACGCCCCCCTCTGGGCCGAGGTCAATAACCCAGTCGGCACACTTGATGACATCTAAGTTATGCTCAATCACTACCACGGTATTACCGCGGTTGACGAGTCGCTCTAAGACCACAATCAAATGTCGGACATCTTCATAGTGAAGCCCCACTGTCGGCTCGTCCATGAGATAGATAGTGCGCTCGGTAAAAGGCCGGTAGAGTTCGGAGGAAATTTTAATCCGCTGGGCCTCTCCGCCAGAGAGCGTCGTCGCGCTCTGCCCGAGCTCAAGGTAGCCGAGTCCCACATCGTCAAGCGTTTTCAGGCGATCGTAAATCGCGGGAATGTCTTTAAAAAATTCAAGCGACCCCTCGACCGTCATTTTGAGAACATCGTAGATATTTTTTTTCTTGTAACGAACTTCAAGCGTCTCGGCTTCAAATCGCTTCCCCAAGCATACATCGCAGGTGACAAAGACAGTGGGCAAAAATTGCATTTCAACGGCGATACTCCCATTTCCCTCACATGCCTCACAGCGCCCACCTCGGACATTGAAAGAGAACCTCCCGGGGCCCCACCCGCGGAACCGTGCCTCCTCCGTAGCGGAAAAGAGTTCGCGGATAAAGGTAAAAGTACCCGTATAGGTAGCGGGGTTCGAACGCGGCGTCCGGCCGATGGGGCTTTGGTCGACCAAGACCGTGCGACTCACATACTCTACCCCGGAAAACTTGGCGCAATGGAACACTTCATTTGACCGGTACCGACGGTCAAAACGCGCCCGAAGATTTTTATACAGAAGTTCATAGAGAAGCGTTGACTTGCCGGAACCGGATACACCGGTAATTGCGATTATTCTTCCGAGTGGAATCGAAAAATTCTGGTTCTTGATGTTATAGATAGAAGCGCCTTCAATCACGAGCGTGCCTTTATCTTTCCCTCGTCGCGGGAGAGAAATAGGGATTTCTCGTTCGCCGCGGAGATACTCAAGTGTGATTGATTTCGATGTATTGCGCTTTGCGGTGAGTAATTTATCCGTATCATCGGAGACCACAATCTTGCCGCCGTGAATTCCCGCCCCGGGACCGATGTCAACAAGATAGTCAGAGGCATAGATCGTATCTTCATCATGCTCGACCACGATAATCGTATTCCCGAGATTGCGGAGTTCCTTTAAGGTTTTTATAAGCCGCTCGTTATCGCGCTGATGGAGCCCGATTGTTGGCTCGTCCAGAACATAGAGCGCACCCACGAGCCGCGAGCCGAGCTGGGAAGCAAGTCGGATGCGTTGACCTTCTCCGCCGGAGAGCGTGTTGGCACGGCGCGAGAGTGCCAAATAATCAAGCCCCACTTCAAGCATAAAGGAGAGTCGCGATATGATCTCCCGTGTCACTGGTGCCGCAATCTCTTTCTCTTTCTCCGTCATCGAAAGTGCATCGAAAAACCCTGATGCATCCGCAATGGTGGAATTCGCGAGGTCAACAATATTCTTCCCTCCAATAAGCACATGGAGCGCTTCAGGGCGAAGCCGAGCACCCTTACACGTCTCGCAATCTTCTTCTCCGAAAAAGTGTTTAGTGCCGAGGCCGTGGCACTTTGGGCACGCGCCATACGGAGAATTGAATGAAAAAAGACGCGGTTCAATCTCAACAAAAGAAAAACCGTCCTTGGGACAGGTATAGTTCGTTGATACAAGGATTTCGTCTGGAGTGTCGTCTTTCGAAGGTTTCTTCCGTCTCCCCTTGGAAAAAGAAACTCGAATGATTCCGTCCGTCTCGGCAAGTGCGCGCTCGATTGCCTCGGAAAGCCGCTCGCGGAAACCGCGCTTACCGGGAAATGCCCCTGGATCGAGCTCGTCAACAACGATGTCAATGTGATGCTTCTTATGGCGCGAGAGAAGTATCCGTTCGCGGAGACTTTTTTCTTCACCATCAACGACAACCTTTGCGAACCCCTTGCCGAGGAAGTCGTAGAGCAGTTGATAGTATTCCCCTTTTCTCCCGCGCACGACTGGCGCGAGAATCTGTATTTTTGAATACCCAACTCCTTTTCCAACACGGGCAAGCACGAGATTCGTAATTTCCTCTTGGGAAAGTTTCTTAATTTCGTCACCGCACTCGAGGCAGTGTGGATGGCCTACGCGAGCATAGAGAACGCGCAAATAATCATAAATCTCCGTAATCGTGGCGACGGTCGAGCGAGGATTATTGGAACGTGATTTCTGATCAATGGAGATGGCTGGGGAAAGACCGGTAATCTCGTCAACATCGGGTTTCTGCATCTGCCGAAAAAATTGCCGGGCATAGGCCGAAAGCGATTCGACGTAACGACGCTGTCCTTCCGCAAAAATCGTGTCGAAGGCGAGAGAGGATTTACCCGATCCCGAGAGTCCGGTGAAAACAATCAGTTTGTTTCGCGGGAGAGAAAGGGAAACATTCTGGAGATTATGCGTCCGCGCCCCCTTGATTGTGATGTGATCTTCCATGCTTAGCGCGCAATAACACTGATATCGAGAATGCGCGCGAGCGCCTCGAGCGTTCCCAGCTGAACAAAGGTTGGAATTCCAAGGAGGCAATTCTTCGAGAGAAGGACTGCAGTGCCCCCTGAATTCCCCTGTTCAACCTTGGCGGAAGTGATGTAGTAGTCGGAGTCGTACCCGGAGATAATGCCGTCCGTCGCCGTTATATCATTCTGCGAACCGATGAGCGGGTACCCTAAGATGATAATCTCGTCCCCGATAGCGGCGCGCAGGGAGCAGAAAGATGCATTGGACGTTGCGATACTCCGAAGATACTGACTCGGATTTCCGATTATGATACGTCCGAAATCATACCCGTCGCTTGAAATCTCGATGTCACCCGCGGCGCGAGAGCCGGTATATGTCGTGGTATGGTCGGGAAACCGCAGTTCACATGAAGATGCGGATATGTTTTGCGAATCAATAACGATATGACGATTGGTAAGAACGGCAAATTTTTCCGCTCCGTTCTCGACATATCGGTACAGCGTTCCCGATCCGCTCCGCTTGTTTAGCCCAAAATTGCAAACGACACTCACTGTCCGAGGTCTCCACGCCGCAATCACCTGGGCTACGTTATATTGTGAATTCGAGAATTTTTGTTCGAGTTCGAGAATTTTCGATTCTGAAAGTCCGGTCAGAGCCCGTATCTGCGACTCTGCCTTATTCCGCTCAAAAGATTCCTGCGAGAGTTTTTCCTCGACTGAAGCGAGCTTTTTCGCTTCTTCGGCAAGTCTTTGATCTACTTCCCGCTTTGTCTCTTCGCTTGCATTTTTAAGGAGAGTTTCGGTCTCAATAGTAACTTGACCAAGCTCATCGCGGAGTAGAGCAATCTCTTGGTTTGACTCTTCAAGGAGTAGAGTGAGCTCTCCAGTGCTCACAAAGTGAGCCTCAAAGAGAGCCACTCCGCCCACAACAAAGCCGGTCACGATAAGTGCCGCGACGAGGAGTTTTTGTGGTGCCCGAGTACCTTCGTTAAATAACATGAAAAACCCGCTCTGGTGCCCTAGAGGGGTACCGTGAGTTTAGCATGTCGACCTCCGGTCCCTCAAATCCTAGAGGCATTCTCGTCAATCGAGTGTTTTTCCAACCAGACGTCGAAGCTCGAGTAATTCATCTCGCACAATCGCCGCGGTCTCAAAATCAAGCTCTTTCACGGCTTCGTTCATTTGTTTCTCTTTCTCGGCAATAAGTTTCTTTGGATTCTCCGAGAAACGTAGTTTATCTATGGCAAGAATATCAGCGACGGTTTTCTTGTATGTGCTCTCAATCTGTTCAGTGATATCACCAACCGATTTTTGAATCGATTTCGGCGTAATTCCGTGCTTTTTGTTGTACGCGAGCTGGACTCCCCGCCTACGGTTCGTCTCTCCGATGGCACGCTCCATTGAGCCCGTCATGTGGTCTGCATAGAGAATCACACGGCCACGAACATTCCGTGAGGCTCGGCCGATGGTTTGAATAAGCGAAGTCTCCGAGCGAAGAAATCCTTCTTTATCCGCATCGAGAATACCGATGAAAACGACTTCGGGCAAATCGAGTCCTTCACGAAGAAGGTTCACACCAATGAGGCAGTCGAATGTTCCCCTCCTAAATTCGGTGAGAATCTTGATGCGCTCAAGCGTTTTGATATCGCTGTGAAGATATTCGGCCTTGATTTTTTTTTCTTTCAGGTACTCACTCAAATCCTCTGCCATTTTTTTCGTCAAAGTTGTCACAATCGACCTGCCGCCCTCTCCGGTAACTTTGATAACTTCTTCTATCAAGTCAGCAATCTGTCCTCCGTAGCTCTTTCCTTTCGATGAACTAATAATCGGGCGCACTTCAATCTCCGGGTCGACGAGCCCCGTCGGTCGTATGATTTGTTCCACAACCTTGCCTTCCTTCCTCGAGAGCTCAAGCTCATACTCGGCGGGCGTTGCGGAAGTGTAGATAGCTGCCCCAATGCGTGCATCAAATTCACTGAAGCGGAGCGGGCGGTTGTCGAGCGCTGATGGAAGCCGAAAACCGTGTTCGGCGAGGGTTCGTTTGCGTGACTGATCTCCCTCATACATCCCACGTATCTGCGGGAGTGTTACGTGACTTTCATCAATCACCGTAAGAAATTCCGGTGTGCCATCTTTCGCACGCGGAAAATAGGAGAGGAGGGTTTCGGGCGGCTCGCCAGCTTTTTTTCCCGAGATATGGCGTGAGTAGTTTTCAATACCATTACAGTATCCAACCTCGCGCATCATGGCCATATCGTAATTCGTGCGGCGTTTCAGGCGATCCGCTTCAAGAAGTTTCCCCGCCTTTGTAAGTTCTGAAAGCCGCTCCTGAAGCTCATCCGAGATTGCGGCAAGCGCCCGCTTCATTTCATCGCCGGGCGTCATGAAATGCTTTGCGGGAAATATAACAACGGAGTCAAGCCCACGTAAAATCCTTCGCGTGATAAGGTCAATAAGTTCAATCCGATCAATTTTCTCACCTTTCCATTCAATCCGCGTAATATGTCGGTCGCCCGACCCGACGATCTCGACCGCATTCCCGATACCGCGGAAAACTCCGGGTTTGAGATCGGCGTTTGTTCGTTCAAAGTGAAGCGTTATGAGGCGTCGCATAAGAGTGGCACGAGTAAGTTTCTCGCGACGGGAAATGAGAATATTCGCAACCTCATACTCTTCCGGGCTACCGAGCCCATAGATGCACGAAACCGACGCGACGACAATGACGTCACGCCGTGTCAAAAGAGCCTGGGTCGTTGCATGCCGCAGGCGGTCAATTTCTTCGTTCACCTGTGCGTCTTTCTCTATATAGGTGTCGGAGTGCGGAATGTATGCTTCCGGCTGATAGAAATCATAATAGGATACAAAGTAGTGCACAGCGCTTTCAGGAAAAAATTCTCGATATTCCTGTGCGAGTTGCGCGGCGAGAGTTTTATTGTGTGCAATAACGAGTGTCGGTTTTCCCCAGTTCTCTATGACGTTCGCCATCGTAAATGTTTTTCCAGAACCGGTCACCCCAAGAAGTGTTTGGTGCCGCGTCCCCTTTCTAAGACCGTGAACAAGCTCGGCAATAGCCTTGGGCTGGTCTCCAGCGGGCTCCCACGGCGAATGAATGGTAAAACATCCTTTTTTCATGTCGAATACATAGTATATTACTTAGACTACCCCATAAATGAGAAACCCCACCTTGCGAACGCCGAAGCGACGCAAGGTGGGGCCCAGGGATGATCTCGAAGAGCGAGTTTTCGCGCTCGCTAGACTCCTCTTCCTCCTTCTACTTTCGTTCCAGGTGGCAACATGGAGGGATATGGAACGAGAGTATGCGTTGGTGAAGTAGCGAGGTGGTGTGCGGCACGAGCTCCAAGACCTTCCACTGTCAATTTCTTTCTAGGTTGTAGTGTACTCACTAAAAAATGGAGAGTCAAGTTACATTCATGACACCCGATAGTGTGAGAAAAATTCATTTTCAAAATAATCCAGTTTGGTCTCAGCAATAGACTCGCGAATGCGCCGAAAGAGAGAGGTGATGAAAGTGAGGTTGTGCATTGTCGCGAGCCGGATACCGAGAATTTCTTTCGCGCGAAAAAGATGTGCGAGGTAGGCGCGGGTATAGTTTTGGCAAAGTTCGCATATACAGGTTTCGTCAACCGAGGAAAAATCATTTCTGAACCGAGCGTTTCCGATATTCATCTTCCCTTTTCTCGTGTAAAGAGTTCCCGTGCGCGCGACGCGTGTCGGAGAAACGCAGTCGAAAAGATCAACGCCTGCGCGGACTCCTTGAAATATATCTTCTGGCTCTCCGATACCGAGAAGATGCCGCGGCTTCTCCGCGGGCAAGTGTAGGGTAACTGCGAGAAGTGTGTCACCGAGATCATCTTTTGAGAAAGACCCTCCAATGCCAAACCCGCTGAATGGAAGTGAGGCGATATATTTTGCACTCGCTTCCCTCAAATCGCGAAACCGCCCACCTTGGATAACCCCAAAGAGACCTTGTTTTCTTGAAGTGCCGAGACGCTCGAAGGCTTCGAGCGAACGCGTAGCCCACAAATTCGTCCGCACAAGCGCTTCTTCCTGATACTTCCGCGGTGCCGTAGGTGATGTGCACTCATCAAAAGCAATAACGATATCGGCTCCTAAGTTCCTCTGTATCTCTATCGAGCGCTCCGGGGTCAAACGGTGCTCGCTTCCGTCCAAGGGCGAACGAAACGTGACGCCGTCATCATCGACACGAACTAAAGGGTGGTGTGGAGGTTTCGCTACCAAACTCGACTCCTCTTCCCCTCCAAATTTATTCACTTTCCCTTCATATCCCGCACCGAGTGAAAAAACCTGAAATCCACCGGAGTCAGTCATCAGTGGTCCACTCCAGTTCATGAACGCGTGGAGTCCTCCCGCATCCCGGACTATTTTCTCGCCCGGCTCAAGGTAGAGGTGAAAGGTATTTGCAAATACGATGCCAACACCCGCTCGACGAACGTCATCCGGAGTAAGCGATTTCACGGTTCCTTTGGTACCAACCGCGACAAATGCCGGTGTCTCCACCACGCCATGAGGAGTGGAGAGTCTGCCAGTGCGTGCTCGACTGGAATCTTCTTTCTCAATGGTAAATCCTATCGGGTTCATAGATTTACCCACACACGAAAGGTAATCCTAAATCCCCTCACTCATTCCCGCCGGAATCTGCTCGGGTCCTTTATTTACGTAACGTGTGATGAAATCGTTAATCCGCGTTGTAGTCGTGGCGGAAAATCCGGATGGATCGAGACTAAAACTATCCACCCGTCCCCACGCGACGAGCGCTATATCCGTGTCATTCGCCAATCTCGAGGTCACGACAACTTTACTGCCAGCGAACTCTTGGAGCGCCTCCTTCACCTCGCTCACCACTCGTGGATGGTATGCAATCCAGATATCGCCGTGCTCGAGAGAGTGCACCAGATGTTCATCAGGAATCTCTTTTTCTCTAAAACCTGTCTTTGCTGGTTCCTCATAGTGCCACCCCGAAGACGGCGGATTTGAATTATAAGGCGGATGGGTAGATCCAACTTCAATGTGCTCTCTCCCTTGTATGGGGTATTCGATGCTCTGGTCCGTACTCGCTGGAGTTCCTCTCTCAAGCGCACGATACAAAATGAATATGGCTCCAAGCACAACTACCCCTATGAGAAAGTAGCGCAGTGTCCGCTTCCCCATTCGTGCTCGTTCCCGCGCCCGCTCCGCACGTTCACGTTCCTCACGCTTCATGAAATAATCGTTTTTCTTTCCGGGAGTTTCCGGCGCAAAGGGGGTATTATCTACCACAAAACTACTCAAATAATTAATGGTTTAGAGAAATGATTGCCAGACGGCACAAACAGAATACAGCATCAGTGTCGCTCCAATGAGTGCGGTGTTCTTCATAAAGTTCACCATCTCACCCATCTTCGCTTGCGGATCAGAAATACTCCAAAAAGCGTGCATTTTCAATGTCACCGGAACAAGAAAAAGAATGATGAGTGCGAGAGCTATTTCAATTTGAACTCCGAGCACAACCCCAAGACCGCCGAGTATGATAAGAAGTCCGGAAAACAAAACCATGACTTCCGGCATCGGCACCCCTTTTGAGGTTGCATAGCCCGTCATCGCCCCACGCTTCAGAAAGTGATTCATCCCATTCATAAAGAAATATCCTCCAAAGAGAATGCGGCCAATTAAAAATGTGATTTCAGCCATATTTCCAAATGTTAAAATTGCTAATGTATTGCGCCGTCTCCCGTGCCCACGAGAGACAGTATAGGCGGTTAAGCCGAGTAGTACAAGCCACGCTCGCCATGATACACTCAAGTCTGTTTTATCATGGATATATTCTTCAATCTCAAAATATTTTACACGACTCTCCACATTATCGGTGTCGCGATCGGCGCGGGTGGCGCGTTCGCGGCCGATCGGATATTTTGGGAGAGCGTACGGGATAAAAAAATCACCGCAACTGAAAAACGATTTCTCATTCTCGCGAGTTCCTCGGTCTGGATCGGACTCACCATACTCGTCATATCGGGTATCGGACTTTTTCTCACCGACCCTAATTACTACATTGGTTCAAGCAAGTTTCTCGCCAAAATTTCTGTTGTGGGTGTGATTATACTAAATGGCATCTATTTTCATCTGAAACATATCCCCTCACTCCTTGCGAATCGCGCCGTAACAAATGTGGCTATCTTCGTAAGCGGAGGAATATCTTCCGCTTCGTGGATATACGCCATTATTCTGGGATCGCTCCACAGAGTTCCCTATTCCTATATAGAGATTATGGCGGTTTATCTGGGTGCCCTGGTAGCGAGTATTGCGGTTGCTCAAATCGCAAGACACTACCTCGTCTTGCGCTATAGATAAGGATCAGGAAAACTTCTTAACTGCCAATCGTCTGAATTCGCCTAACCCTGATGCTTCCGGTTGAAAATAATACTCACCTCACCATCGATTTCGATGTAGGCGCGCTTCACATTTCCAATCGAACTCACACCCTTCTCGCGAAGAAGAGACATTAACTCCGCTTCAGTCATATCTTCTTTCTCAAGCATGTCGGATAGTATTTTCCCATCTTCAATAATGAGCCGGGCTGTCCCGGTGACGAGGAAACTTACCCGCTTGGAACGCGACGAGAGTTCGTCGAGGACTTTGATTGAGAGACCAACAGCGAGGATGGCAATTGCCGAAGCAAGGAAATGGACCGTATTTTCACCGTAAATCATCACGTCCCCTACGGCCGAGCCGAGCCCGATAACGAGAAGAAGGTCAAGGTAGGTGAGGTGCGAAAGGTGTCGCCGCCCGAGGAAGCGGAGGATGACGAATGCGAAGAAAAAAATGAGAATAGTGCGGACGAATACACTCACCGCATCGTCAAAAGATATAAGTGTTGCGATATCCATCCCATTAGAAGGAAATGTTGGAGTTATTCGTGGACCTTGGTCTCGAACATCGCCCGCATTGCCGTATCATCCATCCCCATTTTCTCAATATCCTCCGGGTGCTCCGCCTTGGCGTGCGCCATCATCTTCACCGCAACCTCTTTCGCATTTTCGCCGGTCGCCTCGTACCGGCACTCCGAACTCGGATTCAAATCCGTGCATGATAATTTCATCATAGAAACAACGTTACTGTACTAATGCATCCATTGTACCCCACAGCGAGATATTATGGCAGGCGTGGCGCGGTAACGATGAAATAGGTACGGCTATTGCTGTAAATCTTTTTTTCTTTCGTCGAACTCCTGTTTTGTAATTTCCCCCTTGGCGTAACGTGCGCCGAGAATCTCAAGCGGAGATTCTCCCGATTGCCGCTCCCCGCGGTGTGCTACCCACTTCACGACAGCCACGATACCCGCGATGATGACGGCCCACCAGAGAATGGCGAGGAGGCCCCCAAAAAATCCGACGCCGGTCCAGTTGCTAGTCATCCACGAACTCAACGGACTCATTGGTCCGAATCCTCCAAAACCCGACCATCCTCCCATCATATTCATCATCGGCATAAAACCGATCCCGCTCCCGGGAATAACCGCATCGGGGTCGCATCCGCTCAAACGTCTGCCCATTGACTCGTGCATCGCCTCTTCTCCGTCCTCACCCATCATCTGGATGAGCATCGCGTTCATCGACGCATGCCCCTCATCCATCATGGTGCCCATAAAATACTCTCCCAGCGCTTCAAAGTTTTCAGCCGTGAGTGCGGCGCAGGAAAGTTCCCCGCTCTGCAGTTTTTCCCAGAGGGTGGCACCCTCGGCTTCTTCTTCCTTCGTGTGCTCAACGATTTCCCCCCACGTTGAATCTTGCTCCAATTGAAAACCCCCGCGCAGCATCATCTGTGCATCGGCTACTGATATCAAAAACACGAAGAATGCGAGGACAGGGAGCACAATACCAATGATTTTTTTCATAGATGTAATATTAACCTAGTAAACTACGGAATCGAGGGTACCGAGAGCATATTGGCAAACCCACGCACCAGTTCTCAAGGCCCCACACACGTCCTGCCCGAGATGCGGCAAGTACTAAGAATGCGAGCGCGTAGATAATATGCTCGTCTACGATATCCGAAGGGGGGTTCGGGTATGGAAAATCAAGTATCGGAAAATAGTAAAGTACCATAAGGAGTGCCCCTGCGATTCCGCTCAATCTCACAAATATCCCGAGGATGAGTGAAAGGCCGAGGAGCGTCATCCCCCATTCATTTAAAAAATTGACTGCTGGAAGCACATTCGGAGCGAGGAGCAACTGATAGAAACTCTGAAATGTCTTGGTTCCCCCGAGATAAACCGCGGCCGACCATGATGGGTCGAGCACCTTGGTGAGTCCTGCGTAGAGTAGGAAAGAGCCCATTGCAATGCGGAGAAAAAACAGTGATATCCTCGAAAAAGCATCCATATTGTCAGTGTACCACAATACCATTATTCAGTTAATCCAGATTCCACCCGCTTCAAAAGAACGGCATTTGTGGCGACGATAATGGACGATGCCGACATAAGAAGGGCCGCAATTTCAGGCCGCAGAGTCCACCCGAGCGAGGAATAAAAAACACCGGCCGCAATCGGAATGGCGAGCACGTTATAGATTGCCGCCCAAAACAGATTCTGCTTCATTTTACGGACAGTCGCCTTGCTCAAACGGATCGCCGCGACAATGTCATACGGGTCGGACTTCATGAGTACAATGCTTGCCGTTTCAATCGCCACATCCGTTCCGGCACCAATCGCGATGCCGATATCCGATTGCGCGAGGGCGGGCGCATCATTCACGCCGTCCCCCACCATCGCGACGAATTTTCCTTCGTCTTGTAATTTCTTCACGAAGCTCGCTTTGTCTTTCGGCATGACTTCCGCGAATACACGGTCAATACCGAGCTCTACCCCCACCGCTTCCGCAATTTTTTTATTGTCCCCGGTAATCATCGCTGTTTCAATGCCGAGCTCCTTCAGTTTCGTTACCGTCTTTTTTGATGTTCCGCGCACTTCGTCGGAAATGCCGATGATGCCTACGGCGAGATTGTCAACGGCAATAATACTCAATGTTTTACCGCCCGCCAAAAGTTTCTCGATTGCTCCTCTCATATTCTCCGTGTCAATACCGCGGTCACGCAACAATCGCTCGGTGCCAACAAGAACGTTTTTTCCGCCAACAACACCCTCAAGTCCTAATCCCGAAAGTGATTGAAAATTTTCCGTCGCAAGGAGAGAAATGCCTCTTTTTTTCGCCTCATCGAGGATTGCCGCCGACAAGGGATGGCTCGATTTTGTTTCAACGCTTGCGGCATACTGGAGAAGGGTTTCCTCCGACATATTTCCCGTGGTGATAACTTCGGTAACTTTCGGCTTCCCCTCCGTCAACGTCCCCGTTTTATCAAGCACAATGGCATTGATTTTTGACGCGCCCTCAAGTGTCGCCGCATTTTTAATGAGAATGCCGTGCTTCGCGCCAAGCCCTGTTCCCACCGCAACCGCCGTCGGGGTGGCGAGTCCAAGTGCATCTGGACACGCGATGACGACAGTCGAAATGGCAAACGTGAGAGCGACAACGAATGTCGCGCCCACAATGGTGTACCATCCGAAAAATGCGGCTATACCCGACGCGACCGCGAGCACGACAAGCCATGCTGCCGCTTTGTCCGCAATTCGCTGTCCGGGCGCTTTGGAATTCTGCGCCGTTTCCACCATTCTAATGATTGAGGCGAGTACCGTATCTGATCCAACTTTTGTAGCGAGGAATTGTATTGCTCCATTTTGATTGATTGAACCGCCAATGACTTTATCACCGATTTTCTTTGAAACTGGGAGTGATTCGCCGGTAACAAGTGCCTCATCAACCGCTGTTTCTCCGAGGGTTACAATGCCGTCAACGGGCACTTTGTCGCCGGGTTTTAATACTACACTGTCGCCTTGCACCACCTCCGTGCTCGCGATTAAAATTTCTTTTCCATTGCGCATCACTCGCGCTTGCGGAGGCACGAGATCAAAGAGCGCACGGAGAGAATCCGACGTCCCGCGGCGAGATTTCATTTCCATCCAGTGTCCAAAAAGCACAAACGTTACGAGCATCGCAGCCGCTTCGTAGAATACTTCGCCTCCACCAGTAAAAGTGAGAGCGATACTGCCAAGATACGCCGCCAAAATTCCCGTTGCGACCAAGACCGTCATGTTGAGCGTGCGAGCTTTCAACGAATAATACGTGCCAGTGATAAAAATTGAGCCCGTCCAAAACACTATGGGTGTGGTCAGAAGAAACAAAAACGAATTTTTCGGAAAAGGAAACCAGAGTGAAATACCGAAAAGCATTTCTCCCATCGGCGAATAAAGGACAATAGGAATGGTAAGCGCGAGAGAAATGAAAAACCGCCGACGCATATCCGCCTCCATCTGTTTTGCCAAGCGCGGACTCGTCATGGCGGCTTCGTGATCGCGGTGACTCAAGTGCTCTACTCCGTGCCCGCTGTGTTCCTGATGCCATGAATCTTTCTTAAGATTGTATTCGTGCTGTTTGGCCTCAATACCGCAACCACAGGTAACGGCAAGTTCCTCCGCGCTGCATATAATGCAGGTCTTGCCGCACACACAGTGCATGTTTTTTTCTGCGCGGTTCATGGTGTATCTATTTTATCACCCACCACCCTGCCACACCCTAATCGAATCGAATGGCTGGATCAGCATAATGATATTAAGCGTCAAATTGTCGCGAATCGCGTATCCCACCCCTGCCTCCATTACAATCGCGGCAGCGACAACAACCCACACGGGCAAGCGGTGAGCGAGGACGAATCCGAAAACACTCGCAATGACATCGCCGACGGAATTGATAACGGAATCACCGTAGTAATCAAGCGATATGGTTGTCTCGCGGTAGCGGTTGATTATGAAATCAGTATTCTCGAAAATCTCCCACGAGGTTTCGGCGAGAAGTGCAACAATAAAACGCGCCCCGATTGGCATCCGCGGGGCGAAAAGTGAAAGGACCCAGTAGAAGAAAAAGCCGTGGATAATGTGCGAGAACGTGTACCAGTCGGAGATATGCTGGGAATTCTCCGAACTCATCGTCACACCGTGCCAAAGCTTAATATACCCGCATTCGCAGATGGGTTCTTGCCCCATGAGAAAAAGTGTGAGCGCAAAAAGCGCCGCAATCAGAATGCCGATCAGGATGTAAGTCCGGAAAAAAATGACGGAATAATTATCTCCACTCTTTCACGATAGACCACTTCAACTTGACCGCGGCACCGAGAGTGGCAAATATAAGACCACACTGCACTATCCACCCGAGAATGGGAATAAAGCTGAGGATAGAATAGAGAACCACGCCGAGAAGTATTGTCGTCCACGACACTTCATAAGTATCACGCTTCGTAATAAAGCGGTACACGACACTGCCGAGAATAATCGGCGCGAGAATCCATACGAAGAGCGATGCTCCGACGAAACTGACGAGGCCGATGATGCCGAGTGGGATACCAACAACCGTGATCAAGAGGAAGACTGATAGGACAGGAAGCACGATGGCAATCACGAGTCCTCTCCCGAGCTCGGTAAGCGGGCTCCGAGTCACAAGTCCTACAATCTCCCGCGCGTAACGGCGGAAAATGAGACCGATTAAGAGAGCGCATGCAAGAAGCGCCGCAAGTTTGCCCAAACCGAGGAATGCGAGTACATTGGCTCCGGCTTTCATCTCTTTTCGCGGTTCAAATTTGATTTCGCCGCGTACTACCGCTCCTTCTTCCAAGGTCATTTCTTTCTTGGCACTGTAGGTAATGTCCCCAGAAATCACGGCATTCTTTCCCAAGGTGAGCTTGTCCGCTTTCACTTTCACACTTCCGGTAATGGGTCCGTTCAGATAGACCTCACCACCGCCCGCCAAGATATCACCGCCCACAGCCGCATCAATCCGAATGAGCCCTCCACCGGCGATAACGTCTCCTCCGACGCGAGAAGAACTAATATGCACCTGTCCTCCGCCGACAAGAAGGTCTCCTCCAACTGTGCCTTGAATAACAATATTCCCGCCACCGACACGCACATCATCGGGGATATTTGAGATAACAATAACACTGCCGCCTCCTGCCATGAGATCACCACCAACACTCCCGCTCACCACAATATTTCCCCCGCCGGCGATGAGATCGCCGAAAATTACGCCAGAGCTTGAGACCGAACCACCGGCGATATACACATCGTCAGTAATCCGTTCCCCAGCACCTATTGAAGGTTGTTCCCCCACCCGCACATCTGCCGCAAGGGCAAGCGCGGGTAACATCGCGACGGCGCCCAATAATGCGAAAACGAAAAGTTTGTTCATATAACTGCCTTTAGATTGATTGATTATGGCGCCAGTCTATCACAAAGTTCGTTTTGAAACTGTAAACTGGAATCGGTAATCAGCGGGTTTGATTTGCTGTGTTGAATAAGCAGCCGGGAAAACTTCAGAAAGAATGATTTCTTCGGCTTCGGTGGTAATGGCCTGTCCTGATATAAAGATTTGCTCTGTTTCGCCGAGTCCGCTTGAGAGTTTTGCTTTAAGACGGACCTGCCCAATCCAAATACATACCACGTCAGATGGACATCGGCTATCCTCAAGCACTTCAAGCGGTGTTATGGATATTCCGAGACCACTCACTTTTTCATTGAGCCCCGCATCAAAAACCGCAGTACTGCTGTCGGCATTCTCCGATTCGACAAGTTCATCGCTTGAAACCATGAGATATTTCGACTGTCCCGCCGATGGCTGTGCCGTCATTGGTTCATCCGGTTTTCGCTCGGCATAGTTTGCAATGACTTGTCCCTCTTTAATCTCAATAGTTTGTGGAGCAATCCTGTCGCCAAGAAGGACAGCATTCATGCCCATATATGCGCCGCCTCTGTTGAGAGCTACGGCAGCATAGTAAAACGTCCCACTCCCTCCCGAATCGCGAACGAGAAAAAGGGCGGCATCTTCATCTCCGTCACCGTCTATGTCGCCCACCGTTGGTTCGCCGAAGACAAAAGTTCTGATCTTGGTTGCCGACCCCGGCGCAGTTTCCTTTTCAAACGTGCCGTCGACAAGCGTTACCGATTCATCTTCAACAAGGTATGTCGCATCAAAAGGACTCTGAGCTCGGCTTAAGCTTCCGCCGCCAGAGAACATAACGTATCCGAAACCTCCGATGAGAATGAGTAGTATCGGAGCAATCAGAGTGTTTTTCATACAAACGAGTATACCACTCCAAGGTATTTCCCGTGAACTTACCTGTTCTTGACGGTAGACACTATTTTGCCATCATCCATTGTGGTAATTTTCTCCGCAAGTTTTGCGTATTGTTCTTCGTGGGTCACCATGATAATAGTCTGCCCCTCCCGGTGAAGCTCCGTAAAAATTTTCATGATGGCCTCTGACGAGTCGTTGTCGAGGTTCGCGGTCGGCTCGTCAGCAAAGAGGACTTTCGGAGAGTGCGCCACGGCCCGGGCGATGGCAACGCGCTGCTGCTCGCCGCCGGAGAGCCGGCTCGGAAGGTTGTTGAGTCGATGCCCGAGCCCCACCTTGGTCAAGGCGTCGGTTGCCTTGGCATAGGCGCTACGACGATCGAGGTTTTGCATAAGGGACGGCAGTGCCACATTTTCGAGCGCGGTGAGATCTGGCAAGAGCGCGTAGTCCTGAAAAACGTATCCGAATTTATGGAGCCGAAGGAGAACCTCTTCCGTGTCGCTCATTTCTCTTGTGCTACGACCATCGACGACCACGTCTCCAGAGGTCGGTTCATCGAGGAGACTCATCTGGTAAAGGAAAGTGCTTTTCCCGGCGCCTGAGCGCCCCATAATCGCACTCCATTCACCTTCTTTGACTTGAAAATCAATGCCCCGAAGGACATGCGTCTCCACGTCGCCGTTCCTGAACGTTTTAATGAGGTTTTTGGTTTCGATCATATCAATTTCTTCCGAGGATTGAGTCAAGCGTGTTCCTCCTGATAATCATCCACGCGGGAATGTAGCCGGCGATAATAGTCGAAAAAACGAGAAGTCCCACACGGAAGAGCGTTTCGTCAATGGGCGCGACCAGAATACCGTCGGAGAATGGGAAGTCGATCGGGTGCTCTCCGACGAACGGAACGAGGAATCCGTAGACGAAGGCGAGCCCGATAACGGAACCAAGGAGGGCGTAGAAAATGGACTGAAACACGTAGGAGAGCCGAATCGCTCCGCCGTCGATGCCGATACCTTTCATAATGCCGATATATTTACGCCGTGTGAGAGCGTTGATGAAAATGACGATGAAGATGGTGATGGAAGCAACCACGAGGCCGATCGAACCGAAGGCAAATCCGAGCATGTTAAATGTGTCGATGATGTCTTTCAAAAACTGCGGCTGGGCATCCTCGAAAGTTTGGACTTGAGCAAATTGCGTCACGCCGCTTCGTTTTAGTTTCTCTTTGACAAAAATGGGGTCCGCACCGTTCTTGAGAAGCACTGCGACTTGATCGATGTTACCGTCGTTTCTCCCGATCATGCTCCGGAACTGCGAATCAACCATAAACACGTTCCGGGTCAGAGCATCCACCTTGCTCTTAATAATGCCCTTCACTCTCACCTCGCGCGTCACACCGCCCACAGTAATCCGGATTTTCGTCCCCACTTCAACATTGTCGAGGGCCGCAAGGTTGGGATCGTCAACGGGAACATACTGGCTCAAAAGAAACTGGCCAACTATTACTTGGTCGTAGTCTCCCGGGGCGAGGTACGACCCCTCCGAGACTGACGACGAGAGGCGCGTAACGGCATCTTCGTTCTCTGGATTAATTCCAAATATTTGCGCTCCGGCGGTGTTTGGTTTATCTGTCTCTTTTCGAGTCTTATAATTTGCCTCAAGGATGACACCTTCGCTATAGCGCGCCGACATAGCTTCTATTTCCGGCAAACTTTTAATAAGCGCAAGGATATTGGGACTGTTTTCAATGTACTTTTTGTCGTCAAGAGTCGAGATAATCACATCGCTGGTGAACTCGCTCCGTGCCTGATTAACTGCGCCTTGAATGAGACCGACCAAAATACCCGAGACTACGACAAGGTTTAAGAATGTGAGCACCATGACAAAAACGATCAAGCTCGTCGTCCAAAGGCTCGCGCGACGTATTTGCCGCAGTGCAAGGAAAAACCCGATACGGATGTTAAGTCCTAAATTCGAAAACATGGGTCTTCTCTTTATTCCTCCGGAAGTGCAAGGAGGACAGTATCCCCGTCCCGAAGCCCCGAGATAATTTCCACCGTGCCGAGCGAGGAAACACTGCCTGTCGTAACCTCACGCTCGAGAGCAGTCCTTCCTTTCTGGAGACGTACGAATTCTTTGCCATCGCGGCGGATAACAATCCCCTGCGGAACCGCGATGACGTTCTCTTTTTTCTCCGTAGTAATGAGAATGTTTGCCGTCATGCCCGACTTAACACGCGCATCATGTTCCACAAATTGTAGTTTGGCGCGATAGGTCGAGACCCCGTCGCGAATGGTCTCCGCCGGGTCAACCGATATGACGCGTACGGCGAAGGGCATACTTTCTCCGTAGGCATCGAGCGTCGCTCTTGCATTGTTCCCCACTTTAACCAAAGGCGCGTTGATCTCCGGAATAAAACTCTCAATCTCAAGCTTCCCCTCACTGATCATAGTAATCGCGGATGAGTTTGACGAGGCGCTGCCGCCGACCTTGGCGTCCATCCTGGTTACAATGCCGTTAAAGGACGCAACGACAAGCGTTTTCTGAAACCGTGCCCGGGCGCTTAAAAGATCGGCTTCGGCGATTTTCACTTGTGCTTCCTGCGTCTCGATATCTTCCTCTACGGCCCCGGCTTGTTCAAGTTCAAGACTTCGTTTTTGAGTGACGAGAGCCGCCGCAGCGTTTTTCTGCGCGGTCACCGCGGAAGTGAGTGAGGTAACGGCGGTATTCACATTGGTGCGCGCGGTCGTAACGTCGGCGCGGTAACCGTCAAGGGTCGTTTGCGACAAATTGGAGGACGGCGAAACCACATTGAGCGCTGACGCCACTTTCTCAAGAAACGATCGTATTTCGTCGAGGTTTTGTATTGCGGCGGCGCGAGCAGTTTCGAGATTGCTCGAGGCGTTCAAAGAATCAACGGCTGTTTTCCACCCGGTAAGCATGGCTTCGGCGAGGAACCTGCCCCACTCAACATCAAGTTCCAGTTGGCTGGACACGGTGAAATTTAATTGCGGTGTGGAACTCTGAGGGTTCGACATGAATTGGTCAACACGGCGACGCACAGCGTCATCGGACTGTGTGTACGCATTCCGCACCGCATCAACCAAGGCCTGATTGGCTTGGAGAAGTGTTGCTTCTGCACTCGCTACGCTCGACTCTGTGATTGCGATCTGCTCCGGGCGGGTTCCATTCTGGAGTGACTTGAGCCTTGCCACAGCTGCGCTATAGGCGGCCTCTTTCTGGAAAATGTCTGCGCGCGCATCGCCGTTTTCAATTGAGGCAAGTATGGTACCGGCAGGAACAATGTCCCCAACCTTGGCATAGACAGCGGAAACACGGCCGGCCGCGCTAAATGCAAGGTCAACGCTCTCTGCCGCAACTACCTTCCCCGAGACGGAAACCTGTTGCGTAAAATCCCCCGGATGAACAACAAGAGTTTCTTCTACGTGATTCCCGTTGCCCAAAAACAAGAAAAAAACCCCCACGACGCTGATACCAAGAATACCAACGAGTGAATATGTCCGGTACGGTTTCCTGATAAATTTCATCATGTTTTTATTTTCTCCCGCTACGAAGCGCACCATGAACTACGCGGAAAACACTTCGATTTCCTGAAGAGTACTTGAAGAAGGATTATTCGTCCAATGCCGGCGGATTCGCGAGACACTGTTTCAATTCCGCTGTATCTGTCCAGCCGCATTTCCCGTTTGCCTGTGGCTCGCAAGAAGCCTCACGGTAGCACGCATACTCTGCGCGATATTCACACGTGGTTACGATATCTCCTGCTTCGAGAGCGGAAACGCACAGTTGCCCACTACATCCGGCAACCGCGCATTCATTCGCCTGAAGTCCTAAGTCTTCCCCGGGGCCGGATGATATGTCTTCAACGAAATTCTTGCCGTCAGGCGTGCGGCACTGCCGCGGATAGCTCTCCATTACCGGATTCCCGGCCGCGATACAGTCTTCAAACGAAGTGATTGCTTCTCCGCTCGGCGCCTGGGCAACACGGTCGGAAAATATTGCGTATCCCAATCCGAGGACTAGAGCGATAAGTACGATAGTAATAAGTGCAACTTTCATGGCCTTAGTGTACACCCATATCAAATTTCGTTACAAGGCAAGAAGTAAGATAAGTCCTGCGGCAATGGCGTTAGAGAGAGATGAAAGTATGAGTGGAGTGATGCGGCGGTGAATGCCGTAGATGAGCCAAATGATGTTGTTTGAAAAAATCAGTCCGAATGAAGGAAGAGAGAGATTTTCGACACCGCTCCCCATAATAATACTGTAGAGCTGTGGGTAGAGCGCCGCCGCGCTGAAAAATGCGTTCAGGACGGCGAGCTTGTCTACCCAGTGATTATGGGCCGGATGCGCCTCCCGGAGTTGTGTATCCGTGCTCTTGCACACTGGGCACTGTTCTTTAACATGCGCTTGCATAAGGGCCATTTTATTTTTTCTCTTTTTTCTTTTTTTGAACGGGATTCATCATTTTGTTTTTGACCACACCTTCAAGCCGTGGCGGAACAGTCAAATGGAGTTCTTTTTCTTTTGAAACTTTGGCAATACGTTTTTTCATATATCCGCAAAAACTTCAATTATTTTATTCGGCTTTCGGTGTCCGCGCACGATGCGGAGCTTAGTCGTTCCGAGCGTTTTTGAAAGGAGCGCGAGCGCTCTTGTGTTCGCCTCATTCCGCTCCTTCGGGACTTTCACGCGGACTTCGTAGGTGCCGCTCTTTTTTTGCACCACGCTTTCTTTTTTCGAATCAGGGTACACTCGAACTTTTACATACATACTACCTGATGAGTATACCAAAAAGAAAACCCCCGCTGTCCCAAAACAGTATTTTCGAGTGGGAGTTAATGTCCGGTCAGTGCCACATCAATCGTCACTGTTCTTTCTTGCCACTCTCAACGAATGATAAAGACTTAATAACTTTGGTGCAATTTTGGAACTTTTAAATTGTTCAGCTGTTGTTTTTGCTGCAACAGCCATTGCCAATCGTTTATCAGTATCTTCTAACAATTCCCTAGTCCTAGCACAGGTCTCATCATAACTAGTAACGATAAAACCATTTTCTCCATTCTTGATAATCTCAGGCGCCACCCCGACAGGGTAAGCCACAGGTACCAAGCCTTGAGACATTCCCTCAACGAGTGAGAGCGAAAAACCTTCGTATCGTGAAGATAGGAACAGGACACTTCCATAGAGCGGCGCAAGAGCGCCGGGAATGAAATCCTTGCGGAGGTTGGTGAACATGTAGTGATTGGGGAATGCCACACGCAGCCACTCTTTCAGTTTTCGGTTCGTTATCATGCACACCGTCGTCTTGGGTATGTTGGGAAAAGCTCTATAGAAATTCAGGAGTCGGGAAAACCCTTTGAGCTTGAGTGTAAACGCATCTCCGCCCAATCTTCCGAGAAAGACGAGATGTGGTGGCGACCGCAACCCGGTTTCGCGAGGTTGTTCAAACCAGTAATCCTCAATCGCGTTATGAATCACTGTCACACGATCTTCAGGAATACCCATTTGTTCCAATTCTTCCCGTACCTTTTGGGAAGTCGCTATGCACATGGAAGCTTGCTTAGCGGTCACAGCCTCTATGTCGGCGACATCCTCCATAGGGCGAAATGTTTCGAGATCAAGCTCTGGAATGATATTGAGTCTTACCAATTCTTTGAAAACATCTTGTTCAACTTTTGGAAGAAGTCTTGTCTGTGGGACCGCATCAAGATATCCTCGAATCGTCGATCCGAAATGACACACGACCGGCACATTAAACGAAAGGAATGGTAGGGGTGTGTACGTTGTTCCTTGAATGATGTGGTTTTTCAGTATCTCATCCTTGCGCTCAAGAAGTGAGTGAAAAAAAAGGATATTCGCAATACCCTTCAGATGCACTGGGGTATCTGTAAGTTGTCGTCGTGGAAAGAAATTCTTGACGCGAGCGCCCTTATCACTCAATGCCTGTGCCATAAGTTCGTTGATATGATGTGCGCCAGTAGATATCTTCTTGTCGCTATGTATGAAAGCGATCTTAAGGCCCTGAGGTTTTGTTAATGGGGGTCCCTGCTTTGGTTTATCCCAATAACGAAGGAATGGCCTGGTGACAGTATAGGCTCTTCGCGATAAATTTTTGGATGGTTTCTGCATCAGATATTTACTGTCCCTCCTGAACAAAATCCGAACTTTTTACCAAACGAATCCTGACTGACCGTCTCCGATTCGCTCCGACGGCTCAAATCAAATTGAGACTAATTTCATTCCACAAAAAACTAGCGGATGTTGCCGATGGAATTTTTTATAGTATCGTGTTTTGTTTTCATAATATTACTAAGCGTCGTCATGGCTCTTGCCCGCGACTCAAAAGACACCAGCACCTCGTCGCCGACTTCCGGCAAACTCGCTCTGGCTTCAGATTCTGTATCGCCTGTGGAAACCAATTTTTTAAACAAAAAAGCGTACCACGGCAAAGAAACCTTCACTTCTCCGTTATGCGCCACTTCTGCGCGAGTAGTAATGGAGGCTCCAAAAATTCCAAGAAAACGCGCGGGCATTTTGTACGCAATTTTTACTTTCTCTTTATCCGCCTCAACTGATTTAATATTTTCGTCTTTCAGTAAAATTCCCTTTGCAAAATTCTCTAAATCTTGCTCACTCCGTACTTCGGCCTCCATTTTTACCGATGCCATAAACTCCCGCTTCTTCTCCGAATCCCAGCGTCGCACATCTGCGGCATCTGCCGAAATCGGCCAATCATCAATGAGTTCGCTGTTCTTTAATCTGTCCGTGGAATCAGGTGGAGAATTTTCCGGTGATTCTCCTCGAACCGTATCTATCTCCAATATCGCAGGACCAGCCGCGGACTCACCTTCGATATCTTTGATATCAAGGTATATATCTCGACTACCTCCCGGTGGCGGAGCGGGTTGGGTAGTTACGGTTCCGGCGCTTGCACCCGAGCTCGCTCCGGTGCTCGTTGCTTTTGATGGCCCGCTGCTGGCTCCATCAAGCTTGAGGTAAGAATTCAGAGCCGCGTTCGCAGACCAAAAAGGAAAAAACGCCAAAAGCCCCACAAAAAGATATATACGAATATTTCTCATATACAACAAGTATAGTTATATTTTTGAAAAATTACAAAGGAGTTGTTTTGAATACTGCTCTCAGCAGGTATGCCGTGACGGAATAGAGGGGATGGTTTCTCGAGGGGATTAGGTCGCCTCGATACTTCCAACCTTGGCTGGCCTCTTCGAGCTAGAACCGTGGTCGGCCAAGCCACTCAAGGCTTTTCTGACGTTTTTTAGTTTACCATTTCGTGACTCCTCGGAACGAGAAGGAAAATTCTTTTCAAATAAGAGAGCAAGCGACCGCCACACTCTTCGACATGGCCAGTAGCCACTATACCGGCGGACCTGCTTTCAATCCCTACTACATCCAATACTGATTCCTTGGTCATAGATTTTTTTATTTTTCTAAATCAAGCGTTTCGTCGATTCGGATCTGCGCGACAAAATCGGGCACATGAGAAACAAGAATCATAGCCCCTTCAAATTTGTCGAGAGCTTTCGCAATAACTGGAACATGACGAAAATTTATGTGATTAGTAGGTTCGTCAAGAATTAAAAAACCTGGCTGCTCTAACACTAGCCGCGCGAATGCGACAAGCCCCTTTTGCCCCTCGGAAAGATTCCCAATCTTCGTGTCTATCAAGGCTCCCGTGAGGAGAAATCCAGCGGCTAATTTACGCATACTCTCCTCACTCTTCGTGTCCATAACCTCAAACAACGACTCTGAAACCGTATCGTCTAAATTAAGCGTCGAAAAATCCTGCCGATAGTAACCTATCTTCACCCCGTGAAGTACGCGAACCCCCTTAGCTTCTCCTTTGACGATTGATTCAAGCAAGGTACTTTTGCCTATTCCATTGGGACCCGAGAGCAAAAGATGAGTTCCCCGTCTAAGAGAAATTTTAGTGCTCTTCACAACTTTCTTTCCCTTGCTTACTACGGTATATGAAGATATGTGTATAAGTTCTCCTCCGATGCTTTCCTGTGTAGGAATGATAAATGGTCGTATCGTCTTGTCTTCTTTTCTTACGTCCACTTGTTCCTCTTCCATCTGTGCTGCATCTTCACGCATGCGTTTAGCGAGAAGGCGAAGTCGTCCACCTTTCATGGCGAAGTAATTCGCTTTTTCTTTCTTCTCAAGCGCAATCTTCCCAAGACGCGCATTCATTCGGTTTTCTCTTTCGATCCGCGCTGTAATCTGCTCCACCACATCAAAATAGTTCCCCGCGTATTGCTCAACCCTCAGTGTATTCGCATCGAGATAAAGTACACCCAAAGTAAAAGTGTTGAGGAAATCGGCATCGTGGGAAATGACAATAACAGTCTTTTTGTAGTCTTTGAGAAATTTGGTTAAATGTATTATTCCCTCCTTGTCAAGATTGTTGGTTGGTTCATCTAAGAGAAGAAGGTCTGGGTCGGAAATGAGCGCAGAGGCAAGTAGAAGCCGTGCTTGTTGTCCACCAGAAAAAGAACTCACAATTCGATCGTAGAGAGTATCTGGGGCATCTTTCCCTATTCTGTAGTCCTTGGATCGAATGGTTTTATGCTCCCTTAAGTTCACAACCTTGAGCATACGGTCTATTCTTTGATCGATATCATAAATCTTTTTCGGAAAACATTTTTGAAAGAATTCGCGAACTGAAAGCGAAAGATCTCCGCGTGGAATGACTTGTCGAGACACCGCTATCGATAGATTGTTAATCATATTGAGTTTCCCCGACTCAAGCAGATGAACACCCGTTATAATGTCAAATATCGTACTTTTTCCGGCACCGTTCTGACCCATAAGAGCCAACTTAATTCCCCGCCTGACCGAAAAATCAACCTCGTCTAAAATGGGCTTATTGTGCCCATAATTAAAAGATGCTTTTTCGAATGAAAAAATTGCCTCCGCTTTCAGCATAAGGCGTCACTCTAACACTAAACTGAAATTTATCCATGGATAAAAAAACAATCTTATAAAATTGCTACTAAGTAGCACATCGCTGATGCCTGTGGTGCTATGGAAAACGAAACATTAACGACTAGCAAATCCTCACTGCATTCAATGCCGCGAGGCAACTTTTCCAATTCGTACAATGTGGCTGAAGTGAAGGAATAAACCTTTATACCAAATTTCAAAGACTTTTTTGATTCCTTTATATTCTAGCATTTCAACGCTCCTCGGAATAAGAAATCAAACTCAACTTTTGTTCGCGAGCATAGCCTTTTGAACATACTTAGGTACTGCTGTTGCATGAGTTGGTACGTGCCAAGTTGCAACAGCTTGACCAGCAGCGCGAGCCGCGAATTTTGCTGCGTTAGTCTTTGATGCACGAGCGGCTGCATGAGAGCTGAGGGAAAGGGTGCGCACCTCTAATAGTCCAAGTTCTCGTTGACCTCGTGCCCAACTCCTGATTGCTTCTATTGCTTGACGTGGACGATTATCGTCTGGACGCTCCTTCTCGAAAAATTGGAGAACTTGTTTTGCTTGTTTGGCCACCTCCAGTGCCCACGCCTTATGTATGGATGAGTTGCGTTTTACGATTTGATGGTTCCTGAAAGTTGAAGGAATTCTTGCAGTCATTAAGGTCTTGCCCTGTCGGGCGGGTTAATCACTTAATTCCACAGTGGATTTTAAGCGCTGATAAATCATCTACCGTCAGTATTTCATTCGTCTCTTGATTTAACCTATACATAATCGCCTTAGAATTATCGATGTGCTCAAGTTTCAAGGCGTGCCCAAATTCATGTGCCAAAACGCGTATTAATTTAGATTTACTATCATATTGATAAATATCAATCGATTGACCTTCTGGCCCACTTGTGTAAAATCCTTCTTCAAATTCCTCCCCACGTGAAACGCCAATTTCATTAAACTTGGCAACACCAAGATTTAGTTCCCTTGCCAGACGATTTAGGGTGCCGACTAAAACATTTATATTTTTAACTTCCGTATTCAAACTATTCTGTAATTGATTTATAGATACAATTTCAGTTTTAATAGCCTGCATTTCTAGTTCTAAGACATCAAATTGTGCCTCGGGAGCCCCACCCTGATCGTTCCAATATGCCACTTCTTTGTTATAGGAATCCTGGTGACTTTTCAAGGACGCAACTTTAGAGGTAAATACGGTTTTATCTTTAAGATATTGTTCACTTAGCGCAGTAAAACGTGCTTTGACCGATTCATATGATGACTTGCTGTCGTCTACTGAAAGGCTTAAAATTTGTAATTTTTCTGTTGCCAATTGGCGATAATCATAAATTAAATTGATTTTTATAGTACCGTTTGTTTTTTCCATAAACAAATTTTTGCCAATTGGTTTTTCCCAAATCTCTTCGGCTTGTTTTGTAGCCGCCAAGAAATCCTCTTTTGTGATACCAAATCTTTCATCAAAGGTACCAATTGTGTAAGAAATCGAGTTCTTGCAAGGAAAAATTTGATTGCTTAATTGCAAATACTGATTTTTAAGCGGCACTCTAGTTACAAAAATGAGCGTGCCAAAAATAGCTAGAGCTATAAAATTTTTGAGAACTTTTTGCATATTTATATTCGTTTTCAGCGATGGATACAACCAGACCAACAACAAGGCCTACGCATTCCACCTTTAAGCTTCGAGAGTGCCTTCTCGATACGGATACCCCTCGTCTCCGCTTTCTTGCCGGACGTAACCCAGCAAATCCACTCATTGCGCGCGAGTGGCGTGATATCTTCCCATACTGCTCGCGCCACGGGCGTTCCAATAAGGGCTTTTCGTAAATCCCCCGGTAGTTTATGTACCACACCTGTGGCGATCTCTTTTTTTTGTCATCTGTGTTTTATCTATATTTGTAATACTCCTCGGAATTAATATGACAGACGCTTTCACTGAAGTTGGCTCCTTTTAACACAAAACGACTAACCTAAGCATTGTTTGTTTTATCAACATCACCTTCTAATGATTCCTGTTCCATCTTATACAACATCACAGCAAGTTTTCTATGACTTATTCCACCACGATATGAAACAACCTCATCAGGATGCGTCTCGTTTCGGGGATCATTTATATCAAACTCCTTTGGAGATGGGTGTGGTCTGTTGAATATCTTTTGAACTCGTCTGATGTTTCTTTGCTCTCTTATCTCGGGAGTAAAAAAAGCAATATAAATCAGGAGGACAATAGTAATAAGAAGTAAGTAAATCACCGGCTAAGTATATATTATCGACGCTCTACGTAGTTCGGACCTATCTCAAACTGACCTTCAAATTACTTACCCCAATTATTTTGTTCTACGCCACCCAATACGATATCTTGATGAGCCTCAATATTAACTAAATCCTTAATTACTAATGCAGGACCTTTCTTTCCTTTTAACAAGGTAGGCTTATTTTCCCCCTCATAAAATTCTGCCAAGAATAAATTATTTGGATATTCTTGGTCTGTAAGGATAATGAACGAGTTGTTCCCTAAAGGAACTATCTCCTTGATGGATTTAGAAATGCTCTCTTCAAACTGATCAACGATTATCTTCTGGGCATCTATTTCATCTCTATTCATAATTCAGTGGATATTACATCTCATAACAATTAATTATATCGATTAGGACTCTAGTTTGTAATAAGTGCCATATGTGACCTTATAATAACAGCCAAATTAACACCTGTAAATAGGCTGAATTCTATGCGTATCGTATTCGAAAAAATCTTCTAACTGGTTGGGGATATAGGGCGTGTAAATTCTACCATCAAGCCCTACAGAGTTTTCCTGACGCTTTTAAGTTTACCATTTCGATACTCTTGTGAACGAGTCCTTTGCTCCTAGACTGATTTACGGGCGCGTATATTTTTTATCGAAATATTTAATAATATCTTCCATGGAATCAATTGTTCTCTGGGCTCTGCTCTCAGAAAATGTGCGAAATTCATCACGCTCAAAGTTTCCGAAATAATTGCGAATATGTACGCGGTTACGGAAACGCCCTAAATTTTGCAACGCTTCATAACTTTCAGACGATGAGCCAAGGATACTAAATTTCTTATAAAACAAGATCAATTCCTTGTACCCAAAGTTTTGCAATCGTTTGTACTGATAGATCTGTCCTTTATATATTGTCTGAAAGTCGCTCTTTTTCGTATCCAAATCATTTTTTATATCTGTCCTTTTTGCATCTAACTTACTGGGAAAGTGACGTGTTGCAGAGTCCAAACGTTCTAAAAAATCAACAAGTATTGCCTCTATGACTGAAACACATAGTATCGAAATCGGTTTTGCATACTTACATTCCCCCAACTTATTGTGATCATCGATGAGTTTGAATATTACATCTATATTGTATCGGATGTTATCGCCAATCTTAAAAGTCCAAATGAATGAATTTAGATATTCATTTAATTGCTCCTTGCTCAAATTAATTTTTAGCATAGTAATTTTTATGGCTCTTCGGACTCCTAACCTATCTCAAACTGGCTGACCTCATCGGCCTCGTAAATTCTATCATCAAGCCCCACAAAGCTTTTTTAGTTACTTTTATTTTATCATTTTTGACACTCCTTGGAATGAAGTTATAAAGATAACTTTATATTCTTGCCACGATAAACAAGATAAATTTCTTTCCAGCAGTTGCAAAGTGAAAGATTATTTTTTGCCCATGCTGACACTTCTTTTTCCAAATCAGTCCAGTCCCGTCCTCCATTACTCATCACATCAACCAGTAACACCGTGCTGGTATCCGATCTGGTAGATTTCTTTTTAAGTGTATCCTTCAAAAGAAGTTCGGCTATATTATTAGCGTTTCGAACACTGAAAAAAGGAACTCCCTTTGAGTTTGGTTGTCTTCGTGATTGGACAGCTACTTTGTCGCCCTCAGTAATTTGGTAATTAATACCCTTATATCGTAAATCTGTTGGCTCAATTTTATGCTTATCAATGAGATTTTTATCAAAAACAAAATGTTTATTCTTAAGAAACTTTTTTAGCGTTTCTAATTCGACATCTTCTTTTGTGACAACTTTTGAGTAATCCATATACTTCCCGAACTCCGAACTTATTTAAAACTAGCTGTCCCTCCTGAACAAAATCCAAACTTTTTATCAAACGAATCTTGACGAATGAAGCTACCCCGCCACCAGCCGCGCTTTTTCGATATCTCGGTCGGGAAAATTCCACTTTATACCCTTCGTATCTTCCACATAGATTGATTTCACTTTTTGACTTTTAAGATTCCTTTGCAGTTCTGAATTCTCCGTATTCGCATTGGTTGATTCATATGGTTTCAGATATCGTTTCTCATTTATAGGGAGATACCAACCTGTACCGTCTATGTATTTAGCTTTTATACAATCTATCTCGATATCCCTCCTACCGATATTTGTGATACGAAAGAAAACTTTTTTAGCCCGTACGGTTTGCTCAACACCTAAAACGCTAATTGTTGACCCTGCGGATGCTACTATTTGTCTACCTCTTTCATCAGTTATTTCTCCACCAATAAACACATGCACACTCAACTTAATTCTGTCTATGAAAATATCTCTGACTATATTCCATATCAGTGCAATAAGAGAAAATAATAGAGACGTTATAGCGATTTTTTGAGATATTTCCATATTGTTAGTGTAGTTGATTTTTGCACTGTGCTGACCCATCCTAGGTGAAATCGAAATTTTTAATCTGTTCCCACCCAGAGCTACTGGCTTGGATGTTCTTCCGTATAAAGAATCTTACTGACTTTCTTGGTACTCGTGTA